>NZ_BAAHAF010000020.1:18972-20653 GCF_054777815.1 Angustibacter speluncae
CCGCCGTCGTCCTCGCGCTCCCCGCGGTGCTCGCCGCCCGGCGCTGGGAGGCGGTGCGGCAGCAGGCGTCCGGACGCCGCCTGGGTGCGGCGCGGGCGGGCGGCGAGCTCGTCGTCGTGGCCGGTGCAGTGCTCGCCCAGTGGCAGCTGCGCCGCCAGGACGGCGGCGCCGCCCTGGTCGTCGGCGGCCTGCTCGGCGGCGGCCTGCTCGGCGGCGCCGACCTCGTCGTGGTGGTTGCGCCGGTGCTCACCGTGCTCGCCGGTGCGCTCGTCGCCGCCCGCCTGGTGGCCCCCGCCGCCGCACTCGTCGCCCGCGCCCTGCGCCGCCGCCGCGACCTGCCCGCGCTGATGGCGGCGTGGCAGACCTCGCGCGCCCCCGGCCCGCACGCCGTCGCCGTGCTGCTGGTCGTGGTGCTCGTCGCCACGGGCGTGCTGCTCGTCGGGTCCGCGGCCACCCGCGAGGCCGAGCTCACCCGGGTCGCCGAGCGGCAGGTGGGCGCCGACCTGCTCGTCGTCACCGACCGCCCGGTCGGTGCGAGCGGCCCGGAGTCGGTGGCGGTCGCCACGGCGCTCGCGGACGCCGACGGCGTCGCCGACGTGCTGGCGTCGCGGGTCGACGAGGCGAGCACGCCCGCGGGCCCGGTCGCGTTCGTGCAGCTCGCCTCGCCGCCGGTCGCGGACCTGCCGCTGTCGGTCGGCGGCGGCCCGGCCGAGGTGACCTGGACGGCGTCGGCCACCGCCTCGTCGACGGTGCCGCCCGCCGTGGTCCTCGGCCCGGGCGAGACCTTCGCACCGGTGCCGCCGCTGGTGCAGGCCCGGGCCGGCGCGCTGTGGCTCTCCGGCAGCGGCTACCCGCTGCGCACCGACCTCGGCGCCGTCGAGGTGCAGACCGTGCTCGACACCGCCGTCGCCTCACCGCCCCTCGTCGCGACCGCGGAGCTGCCGCCGCCGCCCGGGGGCGACGGCGACAGCTGGCAGCTGGTCGCGCTCGACGTCGACCTCGGCCCGTCCGGGCCGGTCGAGGTGCGGGTGCGCGTCGAGGTGACCGGGGTGCGGTTCGGCGAGGGCGACCCCGTCGACGGCTCGGGCGCCGCCTGGGAGACCGGCGCGGGTGCGGGCGTCCTCGCGGACACCCTCCCCGGTCCGCTCCCGGGCGTCGACGTGGTCGTGCCCGCCTTCTCCGGACCCACCGCGCTGCGGCTGCAGCAGGCCTCGGTGCAGGACGCGACGGCGGGACGCCTGCCCGTCCGCGTCACCCCCGGCCTGCTGCGGGCCGCGGGGGCGCAGGTGGGCGGACCGTTGCTGGTGCGGCGCGTCCAGGCCCTGCAGACCGAGGTGACCGCCACCGGCGCGCCCGTCGCCGGCGTCGAGGGCGAGGCGGTGGTGGCCGACCTGCGCACGGTGGCGATGGTCGACCTCGCGGCCGGGCGCGACCCGCGGGCGCCGACCCGCTGGTCAGTGACCCTGGCCGCCGCACCGGGGACGGACGGGCGCGACCCCGGGCCGGCCACCGCCGCCGCCACCTCGACGTCCCTGCCCGTCGAGGTGGTCGACCGCGACCGGCTGCTCGACGACCTGGCCGCCGACCCGGTGAGCGCCCGCGCCGTGCGCACCGGCCTGGCCGGCACGGGCCTGGTGCTGCTGCTCGCCGTCGCCTGGCTGCTCGCGGGCGGCACCGCGCT
>NZ_BAAHAF010000021.1:0-4576 GCF_054777815.1 Angustibacter speluncae
CCGCGGCCACGTCGGTCGCCGGGCCGCGCCGGCGGCGCCAGGACGCCCGGCGCGGCCTCGCGGACGGGTCAGCCGCCGGGTCGGGCGCCCGTGGACGCCCGGGCACCACGAGCACCGCCAGCCCGAGCAGCACGCCGACCAGGACGGCGCTCACCGTCCGGCCCAGGGGTCGTCGTCGCCGAGCAGGAGGGACAGCCGCGACCAGCCGCGTCCTCGCGCGCCCGGCGCGCGCGGGTCGGGCGAGGCGACCAGCGCGGGCTCGACCTCGACGTGCTCGCCGCGGTCGACGACGACCCCGACACCCACCACCCGGCGCAGCCCGTCGCGCCGCTCCAGGTGCACGACGACATCGAGGGCGCTCGCCACCTGCCGGGCCAGCGCCCCGCGCCCGACGCCGCCGAGCATGCCGAGCGCCTCGAGGCGGCTCGGGACGTGCTCGGCCGCGTTGGCGTGCACCGTGCCGCAGCCGCCGGCGTGCCCGGTGTTGAGCGCGGACAGCAGGTCGAGGACCTCGGCGCCCCGGCACTCGCCGACCACGACGCGGTCGGGCCGCATCCGCAGCGCCTGCCGCACCAGCTCGGCGAGCACGACCGCGCCGGAGCCCTCCGCGTTCGCCGGACGGCTCTCGAGCCGGACGTGGTGCGGGCAGGCGGGCCGCAGCTCGGCGGTGTCCTCGACGGTGACGACGCGCTCGGCCGGGTCGACCTCGCCGAGCAGCGCCGACAGCAGTGTCGTCTTGCCGGTGCCGGTGCCGCCGCTGACCAGGAAGCCGAGGCGGCGCCGCACCACGGCGGCCAGCACGGCGTCCCACCCCGGCGGGACGCTGCCCAGGGTGACCAGCTGCCCGAGCGCGAAGGCCCGCCGCGGCGGCACCCGCAGCGACAGCACCGTGCCGCCGACGGCCAGCGGGGCGAGCACGGCGTGCAGACGGACGCCGCCGGGCAGCCGAGCGTCGACGTAGGGCGAGGCGTCGTCGAGCCGGCGACCCGACCGCGCCGCGAGCCGCACCGCCAGCGCCCGCAGCCGCTCGGGCGGCCCCAGGTCGAGGTCGACCCGGCGCAGCCCGGCGCCGGCGTCGACCCACACCTCGTCGGGTGCGTTGACCAGCACGTCGGTGACCGCGGGGTCGTCGAGCAGCGGCTGCAGCGGCCCCGCACCGGTGAGCTCGGCGCTCACCTCGTCGAGGACGCCGAGCACGCCGCCGCCCTCGCCCGCCAGCAGGGACGCGACGTCGCCGGCCAGGTCGGACCCGCGGTGCACCAGGCCGGCCCGGACCCGGGCGAGCACGCCGGCGTCGCCGGCGGCCGGTGCCGTCACGGCCCGTCCACCAGCAGCCCCAGCACCGCGCGCCCGGCGACCGCGGTGGGGCCGCGGCGCACGGCCTCGTCGAGCGTCCCGGCGTCGGCCGCCGCGGCGAGCGCCTCGTGCCGTCCCCACCCGACCACGGGAACCGCCCCCACCACCTCGCCGACGGCCGCGCGTCCTGGCCCGCCCCGCCGGCGTCCGCGCACCACGACGACCAGCCGGGGCACGAGCGACCGCAGGTGCCGCGCCGCAGCCCGTGCCGTCAGAGCGGCCGCCACCGCGTCGGGCACGACCAGCACGGCCGCGTCGGCCCGCCGCCACACGGTGCCCGCCGCGACGGTGGCCAGGTCGACCACCACCAGCGGCGCCTCCCGGCTGGCCCGGTCGAGGCCGTCGGCGAGCGCGGCCGGCGTGGGCGCGTCCTCGCCCCACCCCTCGCCGGGGGCAGGCGGCGCCGGCGGCACCCCGCGCCCGGTCGCCACCGCCGTGCCCGACCGGGCCGGGTCGGCGTCGACCAACCGTCCGCGGCCGGCGGTGGCCAGCGTGAGGGCGAGGGTGCTGGTGCCGGCTCCCCCGACCGCGCCCACGATGCCCACGACCAGCCCCTCCCCCGGGCCGGCCCGGCCCTCCGCCGCCCGCCCGACCGCGGACGCCACCCGGTCGGCGAGCAGCCCGCGCTGCGCCGGCAGCTCGAGGGCACCCGGCGGCAGCGGCACCGTGCCGTCGACGACCACGAGCAGTGCGTCCGGGACGAGCGGCGACCCCGTCCAGCAGCCCGGCAGCCGCGCGTCGACGAGCACCAGCACCGCCGGGGACGCCTCGGCCGCGGCGAGGTCCGCGACGGCCCGGCAGGTCGCACCCGCCGAGGCCGCGGCCACCCGCACCTGCTCGTGCACGACCGGGTCGGCCGTCACGACCAGGACCAGCGGCGGGAGTGGCTCGCTCATCCCGGCACCGTGCCCCGGCCACGGCGTCCGACGGGTCGTCCGTGGGGCCGGCTGTGGACGACCGGCCCGCCGGCGGGCCTGTGGACGACGCGGCGTGCGAGCCGTGCCCGGACGCGGGACGACCCCCGCCGGGGGGGGTGGCGGGGGTCGTCGTCGCCGTCCGGCTCGGGGGGGAGGAGCCGGTCGGCGGGGCCGGTCGACGCACGAGGCGGACCGGCTCCGTCCAGCATGTACCCGCATCCGGGGCGACGCAAACACGGGTTCGTGCAACGGTCCCGACCACCCCACCCGGCGGGACGGATCCGGTGCGAAGCCTTCCCTTTCACCCGTCCGAGGAGTACCAATGGAGGTGCGGTACTTCGACCGCTCGACGGTCGGTGGACCACATGCACGGAGCGGTACCCACGCGCGGCCGGTCCCCGAGAGGACACGTCGGGTCGGGCTCGTCCCGGCCCACGAATCGAGTGCACGCCTGGTAGCCGCATCGTTCATGTCCGACGGCGGCGCCTCCGGGCGCCGCCGTCACCCCGTCCCCGTCCGGACGCCCCGCCGCACCCCCAGGTCACCGACCGATCACAAACCGCCGTGCTGGTGGCGGACGCCCCTCCCGCTGACGAGGATGTCGCCGTGCGGCGTCGCGCGGGAGGAGGTGGGGCATGAGCCGTGAGGTGATGGGCTCGGCCCTCGAGGACGTGCAGGAGCGCGAGCAGGCGCCCCGGGCCGACCGCGCCGTCCGCATCGACGAGCGTCCGCGTCCCGCCGAGCCCGCTCCGACGGCCCCCGCCGAGGCCGCGGAGCCGACCACCTCCTCACCGCCGAACCGGTTCGGCGCGCTGGGCCGCCGGGGCCAGATCGTCCTGGAACGGACGCAGCAGCAGGTCGACGCCGTCCGCTCGAGCCGCACGCGCACCGCAGCGGCGGTCGCCGTCGCGGCCCTCGTCGCCGGACTGGTCGGCGTCGGGGTGACCACCGCGCTGCAGCAGGCCGGCAGCGACCGCGCCTCCGGGGTGGTCGCCTGGCTCGAGTACGGCAACGGCTACGACGACTCGGCGCGGGTCAGCACCCGGCTCAACGTGGTGAACACCGGCGACCAGCCGGTCACCGTCACGGAGGTCGACTTCGCGGGCGACCTCGAGCCGGGACGCGAGTCGGGCGTCACCGCGCAGCTGAGCGACCCGCTCGAGGTGGGGCCGGGGCAGCACGCGTCGCAGACCGTGCTCGCCGAGGTCGCCGACTGCAGCCAGGGCCAGATCGCCCGGGGCGGCAGCCGCGACGGCGAGCTGCGGGTGCGCGTCAGCGGCAACGACCTGCGCAGCTCCTGGGTCGACGGCTCGCGGATCGGCGCGTTCCCGATCTCGGCCAGCACCGTGGTCGAGATGGGCTGCATGCAGGACTTCGCGCGTCCGGTGCTGGTGGAGACCACCATCGTCCGCGCCGACGGCGACCTCTACCTCACCCTGCGCTCCGGCACGAGCGAGGACGTCGTGATCGGCCTGCGGGGGCCGGACGGCGTCTCGTTCGTCACCGAGCCGCCACTGCCCCTGTCGATCCCGGGTGGGCAGGCGGCTGCCGTGACCCTGGGCGTCGAGCTGCGGGTCGACACCTGCACCGTCAGCGCCCAGCAGCTCGACGCCGGCAACCAGGTGCGTCTGGTCGTCGGCGAGGAGGACCTGCCCGACCTCGACTACTTCGTCGTGAACCCCTGGGTCGTCCGCGAGGTCGGCCGGGCCTGCGATTAGAGCTCTACTCCTGGCTCGCTGGCGCTCGCGCGCCCGGCTCCTGCGGAGGGTCGACCCCTCCCACCTCGACTCGCTCGCTGGCGCTCCCTCGCTCGGCGCGCCGGGGCCGACCGGAGCCGGGGTATCGACTACGACCTGGGCAACCGGCCTGCGAGCACGGCGTCGGCGAGGGTGGTGCCCTCCTCGGCGCCGGTGACGACGCTGCGGGCGGTGAAGCGGATCCACCCGGCGACGCCGTCGGGCGTCCCGGTCGCGTAGCCCTCGAGCGCCGACGCCCAGCCGGCCGGGTCGGCCAGCAGCGCCGACTCCGGGACGACGGCACCCATCGGGTCGAGCCCGAGCCCGACGACGAGCGCCCGCTGGAGCGCCCGCGCGACGACGCCGTTGCCGTCCGGGAACGGTGCGGCGCAGACGATCTCGGCGGACGCGACCGCCGCCAGCACGAGCACCGGCGCGGTCGTCGGGGTGGCCAGCAGGTCGGCGAGCCCGTCCAGGCGCGCCCGGGCCCGCGCCGCGTCCGGCAGCCGGACGGCGCCGGGCACCGGCCCGCGCGGCTCCTCGCCGTCCTCGCGCGGACGTCCGACC
>NZ_BAAHAF010000022.1:0-759 GCF_054777815.1 Angustibacter speluncae
AGCAGCGGCACGTCGGTCCAGGCGACCACGGCGCCGACCGCCACCAGGCCCGACGCGGCGGCCGGGAGCAGCAGCAGCGCCTGGCCGGACGCGCGGCGGGCGAGCACGAGGGCGGCGACGCCGGCGAGCGTGACGGGGACCGACAGCGGCTCGACCGTCCAGGCCGCGAGGACGCCGAGCGTGCCGACGGTCGTGCCCGCGGCCAGCAGCACGGTGCCGTCGACGTCCCAGCCGCGCGCCTGCCGGCGCAGCGCCCAGCCGCCGGCGACGGCGGCCACGGCGAGCACCGCGGCCGTGGTGACGACGGTCAGGACCGGCAGCTGCACCTGCCACGGCAGGCCCACGACCAGCGCGGCGACCGACACCGTGGCGAGCCGGCGCACCACCGCGGTGCCCGACACCCGCCACCACGACGCGAGCACCCCGGCGAGCACGACGACCGCGGCGAACGAGGCGGTGCGCTCGGTGCCGTCGACGACCTCGCCGGCGGCCAGGATCCCGGCGGCCTCGCCGAACGGGGTGCCCAGCCCGGACGACCACGGGCGCCCCGCGCCGCCGAGGCCGGCCACCGGGTGCACCAGGACGACCGCCGCGGCCGGGACGACCACCACGCCCAGCACCACCAGCGCGCTGCGCGCCGACACCAGCACCCGTCCGCCCGACCCGCCGGCGCCGGACGCCTGGTGCGCGGCGAGCAGCCGCAGGGCGAGGGCCAGTGCGCCCGCGGCCATCGGCGCGCCGACCAGGGCCCACGAGTCC
>NZ_BAAHAF010000023.1:0-10287 GCF_054777815.1 Angustibacter speluncae
CGACCGGGGCGGCGGCGGGCAGCGGCTGCTGGGCGCGCTCGACCTCCTCGCGCCGCGCGGCCGCGGCCCGCTGCACGACCTCGGCGACGTCCGGCTCGGCGCGCACCCGCAGCGCGGCCGCCCACGCGTCGAGCTGGGCGACGACGTCGCGCTCGCCGTAGGCGCCGAGGTGGAAGACGTAGCCGAGCCGGCTCGGCAGCGTCGCGGCCTTGGTCTCCTCGACCCCGGCCGCCACGAGCAGCAGCGCCCAGGCGTCCGCGGACGGCGCGCGGCCGGAGGCGTCGGCGAGCACGGTGCGGACGGCGCGACGCAGCATGGCCCGATCCTCCCGCAGCGGACCGGCCGCCCGGGTCCGAACCGCAGAGTGTGAGTCCGGCGCAGCGACACGCCGGCGTGTCGCCGCGGAGGTTCACACTCGGCGCGGACGGAGCGGGCCCGCCGGCCGTCCGCGCCAGCCGACGAGCACGCCGAGCAGGGCGACGGCGGCCAGGCCGAGCCAGATGGCGGTGAACAGGCCGGCGTCCGACCCGCCGGGGTCGTGCCCCGCCGCGAACACGGCGCCGCCGAGCCCGACGCCGGTGACGGCGCCGAGCGAGTCGCTGATCTGCAGCGAGGCGCTGTTGCGTCCCTGCTCGGCCGGCGGCGACATGCCGAGGACCAGCACGCTGGTGCTCGACATCGCCAGGCCCATCCCGACCGCGCCGACCGCCCAGACCGGTGCGGCGAGCCACGGCGAGGCGCCGGGCAGCATGCTCAGCCCGAGGCCCGCGACCCCGGCCGCGACGAACGCCGCACCGATCGCGAGCAGGCCGTGCCGCGGCACGGGCAGCCCCGGCCGTCCCTGCACCCACGACCCGAGCGCCCAGCCGAGCGCGCCGGCGGTCAGCGCGACGCCCGCGGCGGTGAGCGAGAGCCCCTTCTCCTGGTGCAGGGCGAGCGGTACGTAGGTCTCGGCACCGAAGAAGGCCGCGGTGTAGAGGCCGCGCACGACCACGACGGACGGCAGCCCGCGCCGCACTCGCAGCGTCCCGCGCGGCATCAGCGGCGGCAGCCCGACGGCCACCAGCGCCAGCCCGAGCACCCCGACCAGGACGGGGACCGGGCTCGGCGGCACCACGTGCTGGGCGGCCCACTGCACCTGGCTGGCGCCGGCGGCGAGCGCGAGGGCGAGCGCGGCCCGCCGCAGCGGGGAGAGCGTCGCCGCCCCGGCGTCGGTCGGCTGCGACGGCGCCGCCGGCGGGAAGCGGCGCACCTGCGGCAGCAGCGCGGCGAGCGACAGCAGCGCGACCGGCGGCACGACGAGGAAGACCGCGCGCCAGCTCACCTCGGCGGCGAGCCACCCCGCGACGGGCGGGCCGACCACGGCGGGGACGACCCACGCGGCGCTGATCCACCCGAACACGCGTGGTCGGGCCTCCTCCGGGTAGACCGCCGCGACCACCACGTAGAGCGCGACGACGAGGGCTCCGGCCCCGGCGCCGGAGACGACCCGGCCGAGCAGCAGGACGCCGAACCCGGTGGCGCTGCCGCACACGACCAGACCGCCGGCGAACAGCAGCATGCCGCCGACGAGCGGCCAGGTCGGCCCCCGCGAGTCGGCGAGGCCGCCCGCGACGACCATGCCGAGCAGGCTCGCGGTCATGAACAGCGAGAAGGCCAGCGAGTAGCTGCGGACGGCGCCGAGCTGCTCGGCGACCAGGGGCATCGCGGTGGCGACGGCGAGCGCCTCGAAGGCGACGAACGTGACCTGCCCGACGATCGCGAGCGTGACCACCCAGGTGCGGGGCAACCCGCGTCCCCCCGACGTGCCCTGTCCGCCCGACGTGACCTCCCCGCCCGCCGACCGCGGGCGGACCTCAGTCACCGGCGCCGCCGCCCTCCCCGTCCTGGGGGTCGCGCAGGCCGTCGTAGATCTCCTTGCAGATCGGGCAGACCGGGAACTTGTTCGGGTCGCGGCCCGGCACCCAGACCTTGCCGCAGAGCGCGATCACCGGCTCGCCCGACAGCGCGGACGACAGGATCTTCTCCTTGCGCACGTAGTGCGCGAAGCGCTCGTGGTCGCCCGGCTCGACCGGCTGCTCGAGCTGCTCGCGCTCGAGCACGGCCGTGCCCTGCGACCCGGGGCCGGACGGCTCCGACAGCGGCTGGGGCTGGGGGGTGCTGGGCGGCAGCGGCTCGGACATGGCGCCAGTCTACGAACCGGTCGGTGCGGCCCGTTCAGTTGAGCAGCGGGTCGCGCGGGTAGCGGGCGACCAGCGCGAGGTCGCCGCCCTGGCGCAGCAGCACCGCGGGCCAGAGCCCCTCCGGGTCCTGGCTGAACGCGTCGCCGGACTCGGCGTCCAGGACGAACCACGAGCCGTCTTCGATCTCGTCCTCGAGCTGTCCGCCGGACCAGCCGGCGTAGCCGGCGAACACCCGCAGCCCGCTGACCTGGGCGGCGAGGTCCTCGGGGGCGACGTCGAGGTCGACGACGGCGACCGAGCCGATGATGCGCCGCAGCCCGGCGGCGGCGGGCCCGTCGCCCGGGACGCGCGCGAGGCCGAGCGCGGTGTCCTGCGACACCGGGCCGCCGGTGTAGAGCCGGCCGGGAGCGGTCGCGAGCGGCTGCCAGCCGGGCAGGACCGCCTCGACGTCGACCGGGGACGGCCGGTTCACCACCACGCCGAGCGCCCCCTCGTCGGAGTGGTCGAGCAGCAGCACCACCGTGCGCCGGAACGTCGGGTGCTCCAGGCTCGGCGTCGCCACGAGCAGACGACCGGTCAGCTGCTCCACGGCTCCATCATCGCGCGCGCGCGGCGTCCGGTGCAGGACGGGCGGCGACCCGCCGGACCCACCGGCGGCCGAGCAGCGCGCCGGCCAGCGTCCCCGCCGCGTCGGCCACGGCGTCGCGCCAGTCGCCGGTGCGGTCGGGGACGAACGCGTCCTGGACGACCTCGCTCACCACGGCGTGCGCGAGCAGGGCGAGCACCACCCACCGCAGCGGCAGCCCGCACCGCACCGCGCACAGCGCGACGGCGCCGAACACGACCAGGTGCACGACCAGGTCGAGGTGCGGCACGCCTCCCCCGACGTCCGGCGGGCGCGGCCAGTACAGGACGACCAGGTGCGCGACGACGGCGACCGCGAGCCACGCGGTCGGTGCGTCGCGCCTCACGCGGTGGGCGCGCCGCCCGCGAGCACGGCCTTGCGGACGGCGTCGGCCACCACGGTGGTGACGTCCGGGTGGAACACGCTGGGGACGATGTAGGTCGGGTTGAGCTCGTCGTCGCCGACGACCGCGGCGAGCGCGGTGGCGGCGGCGAGCAGCACCTGCGGGGTGATCTCGCGCGACTGCGCGTCGAGCAGCCCGCGGAAGATGCCGGGGAACGCGAGCACGTTGTTGATCTGGTTCGCGAAGTCGCTGCGGCCGGTGGCCACCACCGACGCGTGCCGCGAGGCGTCGACGGGGTCGACCTCCGGCACCGGGTTCGCGAGCGCGAAGACGACGGCGCCGTCGGCCATCGTGGCGACGTCGTCGGCGTCGACCACGTTGGGCGCGCTCACCCCGATGAACACGTCGGCGCCGGCGAGCGAGCCCTTCAGGGTGCCGGTCACGCCGCGCGGGTTGGTGTGCTCGGCGATCCAGCGCCCGGAGTCGTCGAGGTCGTCGCGGCCGGTGTGCACCACGCCGCCGATGTCGCTGACGACGACGTCGCGCGCGCCGGCCTCGAGCAGCAGCTTCAGCACGGCGGTGCCGGCGGCGCCGGCGCCCGACATCGCGATGCGCACGTCGCCGATGGCCTTGCCGACGCACTTGAGCGCGTTGGTCAGGGCCGCGACGACGACGACCGCGGTGCCGTGCTGGTCGTCGTGGAAGACCGGGATCTCGAGCTCGTCGCGCAGCCGCCGCTCGATCTCGAAGCAGCGCGGCGCCGAGATGTCCTCGAGGTTGATGCCCGCGAAGACGGGGGCGAGCGCCTTGACCGTCCGGATGATCTCCTCGGTGTCGGTCGTGTCGAGGCAGATGGGGAAGGCGTCGATGCCGGCGAACCGCTTGAACAGCGCCGCCTTGCCCTCCATCACCGGCAGCGCGGCGAGCGGCCCGATGTCGCCGAGGCCGAGCACGGCGGTGCCGTCGGTGACGACCGCGACGGTGTTGCGCTTGATCGTGAGGTTCCGCGCGTCGTGCGGGTTCTCGGCGATCGCGAGGCAGACGCGGGCGACGCCGGGCGTGTAGACCAGCGAGAGGTCGTCGCGGTTGCGGATCGGGACCTTCGACTCGATCGACAGCTTGCCACCGAGGTGCGCGAGGAAGGTGCGGTCCGAGACCTTGCCGATCGTGATGCCGTCGAGCTCGCGCAGCCCGTCGACGATGCGGTTCGCGTGCGCGTTGTCGCCGGCCGCGCAGGTGACGTCGACGCGGACGCGGTCGGCGCCCGACGCGGTGACGTCGAGCGCGGTGACGAGCCCACCGAGCCCCTCGATGGTGTGCGTGAGCTCGCTGACGGCGGTCGGCCGGGCGGGCAGCTCGAGCCGGACCGTGATCGAGTAGGACACGCTGGGGACCGGAGGGCGCGGGTCGGGCGGGGCGGACGTCATGGCGCCATTGTGGTCGCTACTCGTAGGTACGTCGGGGAGGGCGCGTGGACGCAAGGTACGCAACGGACCGGGTGGCGCACGACGGGCTGGAGCTGGTGGTGCACCGGCACGAGCCGGCGGCGGTCGCCGACGAGGTGCCGGTGGTGGCGCTGCACGGGTTCCCGCAGACGGTCCGGTGCTGGGACGCCGTGGTCGCCGACCTGCTCGCCGCGGGCCGCCGGGTGCTCGTCCCCGCCCTGCGCGGGTACGACGAGGGCGCCCGTCCGGACGACGACGCGGCGTACGCGCTCGGGCGGGTCGCGGGCGACGTGCTGGCGGTCGCCGACGCCGCGGGGGCGTCGCAGGTCGACCTGCTCGGCCACGACTGGGGCGCGATCGCCGCGTGGGCCGTCGCCGGCCACCACCCCGGGCGGGTGCGCTCGCTCGTCGCGGTGTCGGTGCCGCACCCGCGGGCCTACGCGGCGGCGGTCGCCGGCGACGAGGACCAGCAGCGCCGCTCGGCCTACCTGCGGCTGTTCCGGCAGAGCGGCCCCGCGCACGGGTACCGCGCGGAGGAGGTGCTGCTCGCCGACGACGCCCGGCGGCTGCGCGCCACCTTCGACCCCCTGCCCTCCGACCTGGTCGAGCGGCACACCGCGGCCGTGCGGCCCCGCGAGGTGCTCACCGGCGCGCTCGGCTGGTACCGCGCGATGGACCGCGACGAGCTGGCCGCGGTGCCCGCGGTTCCCGTCCCGACGACGTTCGTGTGGGGCGAGGCCGACGTCGCCGTCGGGGAGGTCGCCGCGCGGGCGTGCGCCGAGCACGTCACCGGGCCGTACCGGTTCGCGCCGCTGGACGGGGTGTCGCACTGGGTGCCCGACCAGGCGCCGCACGTGCTCGTCGAGGCGGTGCGGGTGACCGCGTCCGGCGCCCCGTGGGGCCTGCTCCCCGAGGGCACGGACGAGGAGCGCGCGGAGGCGCTGGCGGTGCTGGCCCACCGCGGCCAGGTCGACAAGCTGGGGGTCGACTACGTCGAGCACCCGCGGGCGGTGGTGGGGCTGCTGCGCCGGTCGCGGCTGTTCGCCGACCTGCCGGCGGCCGTGCAGGAGACCGCGGTGCAGGCGGCCTGGCTGCACGACGTGGTCGAGGACACCCCGGTGACCGAGGACGACCTGCGGGCGCACGACTTCGACGACGCCGTGGTCGAGGCGGTGGGGTTGCTGACCCGCACCCCCGAGGTGCCGAAGGACGCCTACTACGAGGCGATCCGGCCGCACCCGGTGGCGCGAGCGGTCAAGGTGGCCGACGTCGCGCACAACACCGACCCGACGCGACAGGCGGGGCTGGAACCCGCTGAGCGGGAGCGGCTCTCGGAGAGATACGCGTCGGCGGTCGCGGCGCTCGACGCCGGCGGCCTGCTCCCCGGACCGGCTTGACCGCGACTTGACGGTCGCGGGGGTGGGGCTTGACCCGCGCTCCCCCACCCTCGGTGCTGCACCGGGGGAACGGGTCCCCCGGGCGACCGAGGCCGAGGAGCCCCCGTGACCACCACCCCCCTCCGAGCGGCGCGCCCGCGCCTGCTCGCCGTCCTGGCCGTCCTGGCCGCCGTCCTGGGACTCGCGAACGTCCCCACCGCCGCGCAGGCCGCCTCGAGCAGCGACTGCACCGGCGGCGGCTTCTCGCTCGTCCTGCCGGGCCGCACGGTCACCGCCCGACCGGGCCAGGACCTGCGCACCACCATCCCCGCCCGTGACCTCGGCACCTCGTTCCTGGTCAAGGGGCGCTACGTCGAGTTCACCGTCACGTCCGCGACCCTCGGCGTCACGAACTGGACGCTCACCGGCGCCCCGAACGCCGGCGACCTCACCGGCGGCCGGCGCACCACCGTGTTCGCGGCCAAGACGCCCGACCTGCGCGGCGCCACCCTGACGAGCGGGATGGAGATCCGGCTGCGCGACGGCGACCTGCGGCTGATCCGCGAGGGCTCGCAGGCCGAGATGAAGATCCAGGCCAAGGACTGCGCCCAGGGCGGCATCTTCCAGATGGAGCCCGAGCGCGAGGACGGCACCGCGACGGTGTTCACCCACGTGCTGGCGCCGGACGTCTTCTACTTCGACAACCCGCGCTTCCGCGAGCGCATCGGCACGACGCTGCCGTTCGTGACCGACACCGGCCAGACGCTGCAGATCCCGGTGACCGCCCGGGTCAACTTCGGCAACGGCACGTCGTCGAGGTTCGTCGGCCGCGACTCCGCCCAGGTCGCGACCCGGATCGCGCAGTGCAGCAACGTGTTCGGGACGCACTGCGGCGGCGTGTCGAGGTGGAGTGTCGCGAGCGGCGGCCGGATGGGCCAGGTCATGGGCGAGGACGCCGTCGAGGTGTCGCCCTCGGCGACCGACTGCGTGCAGGACTGCCAGGCGCAGAACCAGGTGCGCGGACGGGCCGTCGTGCTCGGGTTCCCCTTCCCGGTGCCGGCCGCGTCGGTGCTGACGCCGCGCACCCCCTGACCGGTCGGCCGCCCGGCTGACGGGCGGCCGGCCGGCGGCGCCCCCTCCGTCCCCGCGGAGGGGGCGCCGTCACGCCCGGCGCACCTCCTGCACGGCGAAGGTGTTCCCGTCCGGGTCGGAGAAGAACACGTAGGAGTGGAAGGTGCGCCGCTGCGGGTCGGGGCCGGGCTCGCGTCCCTGCTCCCCGAAGTGCACGATCCCCTCGTTCGGCACGCCGGCCTGCTCGAGGTGCGCGTGGGCGGCGACGATGTCCGCCACGCACAGGTGCACGCCCTTGAGCGTCCCCGGCTCGCCGGCGCCGACGTTCACGCCGAAGGTCAGCGAGCACCCCGACCCGGGCGGGGTCACCTGCACCACCCGGAAGTGCTCGTTCGGCGCGTGGTCGACGTCGAGCGCGAAGCCCAGCCGGTCGACGTAGAACTCCTTGGCCCGGTCCACGTCCGTCACCGGCACCAGCACGTTCTCGAGCGTCCAGTCCATCGTCGTCCCTCTCGTCGCGGGTGCGCCTGCGGCACCGCCGTCACCGGGTGGAACGACGCGGACCGCCCGGACTCATCGGTGCACCGGTGATCGTCACCCGTACGGCGCCTCGCCGGCCACCACCGCGCCGCGCGCGGCCCGCCGCCGCGCCACCAAGAGGGCGACGAGCTCACCCGCGACCAGCACCAGCAGCGCGACGAGCGAGAGCACGACGCCGGCGCCGAGACCGACGAAGTCCGAGGGCGTGCGCCCGTCGCCGAGGTCCTGCGTCCCGACCTGGGTGGTGACGAGGGCGACCAGGCCCGAGCGCGTCACCAGCGCGGACACCAGCACGAGGACGCCGGCCAGGGCGGCCGACGCGAGCCCGACCAGACGGCGGGTGCGCGCGTCGGTGACCACGACGGACGCCGCGAGCGCGGCCAGCACCACCAGCAGCGCCACCAGGACGAGCGGCTGCAGGCCGAGGTCGTCGGGCAGCCACTGCTCGCGGGGCAGCAGGTTCTCGGCGCCGCGGGCGGGGTCGAGGCCGAGCGCCAGGGCGAGGCCGGACCAGCCCGTGGAACCGCCCGCGGACTGGCTGCCCACCTGGACCGGGACGCACCCGACCGTCACGAACGGCAGGGCGAAGAACCCCACGACGAGGGCGAGGACGACGGTGCGGCTCCAGCGTCGGACGGGTCCCATCCGGGCACGCTAGCGGCGCGGACGGTTCCCGCGGGGGGTCCGGCGGCCCACCGGTCAGAGCGGGCGGAAGCCCGCGCAGACGGCGTTCGCCCTGGCGATGCGGCCGTCGTCGTCGAGGTCGAAGTACACCCGCTGCTCGACCAGGTGCGGCCCGTCGTCGTTGCGCACCCGGAACCGGTAGTCGACGCGGGGGCGGTCGTGCGCCGTCCCGGTCTCGACGCCGAGCACCTCCTCGATCTCGTCCGAGGGCTCGAACCACCGGTACAGCACCTCGTGCACGACCTGCTCCGGCGTGGCCGCCTCCCAGAACCGACCGGGCGTCATGCCGCGGAACGCGACCT
This sequence comes from Angustibacter speluncae, assembly GCF_054777815.1. Taxonomy (NCBI): domain Bacteria; kingdom Bacillati; phylum Actinomycetota; class Actinomycetes; order Kineosporiales; family Kineosporiaceae; genus Angustibacter; species Angustibacter speluncae. The sequence continues at coordinate 8,570 of NZ_BAAHAF010000023.1, forward strand.
CGGGCGCGAAGACGGCGAGGAGGGCGTCGGTGTCCTTGGCCGCGAGGGCGGCGGCGAACCGGCGGCCGACCTCGTCCTGCTGCTGCGTCACGCGCACCAGGGTGCGGCACCGCGAACGTGTCTGTCGACGTCCGACGAGGCAGCGGTGGTGCCCCGTCGGTGCCCGGGGGTAGGAAGGGGCGACACCCACCCAGGCACCAGGAGGACCACCGTGGCCGAGACCGACGACCGCACACCGCTGACCGGGCAGCAGGTGCTCGACGAGGGGCTCGACGGCTGGCGGGTGGTGCTCGGGCGGCTGGTCGCCCGGTTCGGCACCGGCGACTTCGCCGCCGGCGCCCGGCTGGTGGGCGAGATCGCCCGCGTCGCCGACGAGGCCGACCACCACCCCGACGTCGACCTGCGCTACCCGCACGTGACGGTGACGCTGGTCAGCCACGACGTGGGGGCGCTGACGCAGCGCGACGTCCGGCTGGCGCGGCGGATCAGCGAGCTGGCCGCCGACGCGGGCGCCGACCCCGACCCCGCCGCGCCGCAGCTGGTCGAGCTCGCGCTCGACACCCCTTCGACCGCGACGGTGCTGCCGTTCTGGCAGGCGGTGCTCGGCTACGACGCGAGCGACGACGACGTCACCGACCCCGCCGGCCGCGGCGTGCCGCTGTGGTTCCAGGACACCGACGACGACGCGCCCGACCGCCAGCGGTTCCACGTCGACGTGTCCGTGCCGCACGACGTCGCCCAGCAGCGCATCGCCGCCGCCCTCGCTGCGGGCGGCACACTCGTCGACGACGGCCATGCGCCCTCGTTCTGGGTGCTCGCCGACGCCGAGGGCAACAAGGCCTGCATCTGCACCTGGGAGGGCCGCGACTGACGGCCTGCGCGATCGGCCCCGCCGCGTGCGCAGACGACGGGCGAGATCGCAGCGCGGACGCCCACCTGCTGCACATTCGGCGGCGCCAGAGACGACGACGGCCCCCACGCTCGCGCGTGGGGGCCGTCGTCGTGGGGACTGTGGAGGTGGGGAGAATCGAACTCCCGTCCGTCGTCGTACCCCTAGGGCTTCTCCGGGTGCAGCTCGCTATGGAGTTTCTCGGCCCCGGCGCTCACGCGAGCATGTCCGCCGACGGGCCCAGTCGTCTTGGTGTCCCGTCAGCGCCGACGACGAACGCTGACAGCAGTGGCTCTCTAGATGACGCCAGCTACCGGGCCGAGAGCGTGCCCGGGCTGACGGACTTCGAAGCCTCGCTCAGGCGGCGAGGGCGAAGTCGGTGCGCTTGGAATCGGCACCTGTGGTTTGCGGAGGGCGTTAACGAGATAACCCCGCGTCCTCGACCCGCTTCCCCTAGTTCGACATCCGACGTCGAAACCAGTCACCCCCTGTGTACTTGTCAACCACCCGTCCGGCACGCCGGAGCGGACGCGTCCAGGATACCCGTACCAACGGCCCGGACGCGCCCGCGATTCCCTACGGCGAGTGCACCACCACGGTGCCGCCCGCCTCGCCGGCCGCCTGGGCGAGCCGCAGCCGAGCCAGCTCCGGGTGCTCGGCGAGCACCCGGGCACCGTTCGCGAGCGCCCGCAGCGCGGCCGTCTCGCCGCGGGCCCGCTCCAGCGCCGCGACCCCCTCCTGCCGCGCGGTCGCGACGGCGAGCACCGCCCGGCGCACCTCCCCCGGCACGACGACGTCGCGCAGCGCGACGTCCTCGACGGCGAGCCCG
>NZ_BAAHAF010000023.1:10317-32811 GCF_054777815.1 Angustibacter speluncae
CGTCGCGCAGCGCGACCTCCTCGACGGCGAGCCCGACGCCGGCCGCCGCGGCCTGCTCCGAGGCCGTCAGCGCGGGCGTCGCCTGCCCGCGGGCCGCGACGACGTCGGCGAGCACCCGCTCGGCGACCCAGTCGCGCACCGCGAGCTGGACGGCGAGCCGGAGCCGCTCGGCCGGGTCCTGGGCGCGGTCGAGGAACGCGACCGCGTCGGCCACCCGCCACCGGGCGAGCGCCGACACCTTGACGCCGGGGACGTCGGCCGCGGCGACCTCCTGCCCCGTGACGCCGAGCAGCCGCTCCCGCAGGTCGACGACGTCGACCCGGCGCCGCCACCACGGCCGCACCAGCCGGTGCCGTCCCGCCTCGAGGACGGCGCGCACCTGCGCGTCCTTGCGCACCACCGCCACGAAGCCCTGCTCCACCGTGATCGTCGCCATGCCGTCCACCTCCTGCCGTCCCGTCCGGTCGTCGTGCTCGGTCGCTGTCGTGACGACGACCGCCGAGCCGGTACCGGCCGCGGGGACGGGTCTGCAGCAACCGGTCCGCAGGGCGGACGGCACCACCCGGCGGACCGGGCGTGGTCGGCGGTCGTCGCGCGGGGAACAGCGGAGTTGAACCGCAGCAGGTTGACAGCCTGTGGCACCGACGCCGGTTCCGTCACGCACGCGCGGGACGAGGACCGGTGACGACCGGCTCGCCGCTCGTGACAGCACCCCCAGGGTGCGTCGTGCGCGCGCCTGCGGTCCAACGGTTTTCGCGACGCTATGGCGTGGCGGTCTCCGTCGGGGGCGTGCAGGTCGGCGGCGTCGTCGGCTCGGTCGGGCTCGGCGTGGGCTCGCCCGTCGGCGGCGGCGTGTCCGTCGGGCACGGCGGGCAGGGGTCGACCGGCGGCGCCGGCTCGCCCGTCGGCGGGGCCGTCGGGTCACCCGTCGGCGACGCGGTCGGCACCGTGCAGGTCGGGGACGGCGACGGGTCCGTGGGCGGCGTCGTCGGCTCACCCGTCGGCGGCGCGGTGGGGGTCGGGCCGGACGTCGGCGGCGCCGTGGGCGAGGCGGTCGGCGGGGCGGTCGGCGCCACCGTCGGGGACGTCGTCGCGGTCGGGGACGGCGCCGGACCGACCGGCAGCACCGGTGCCGTGCCGGTGGCGTACGCCCGACCGATGGCGAGCACCAGGGCCACGTACTCGTCGCTGCGGTTGTAGCTGAACACCGCGGCCTGCAGGCCCTCCTCGGTGGACAGGTCGCGTCCGCCGGAGCACAGGTACCGGCCCGCGGCGAGCGCGGTGTCGTCGATGTCGTGCACGTCCTCGCGACCGTCACCGTCGCCGTCGGCGGCCCAGCGCGCCCAGGTGGACGGGATGAACTGCATCGGCCCGACCGCGCGGTCGTAGGTGGTGTCGCCGTCCATGGCGCCGCCGTCGGTGTCGAGGATGGTGGCCACCCCCGGCCGGCCGTCGAGCGGGATGCCGATGATGCGCGGCGACGAGGTGCCGTCGGCGAGCAGCACCGCGCCCGCGAACTGGCCGTGGCCGGACTCGACCCGGCCGATGCCGGCGAGCAGCCACCACGGCAGCCGGCAGGTCGGCTGCTCGGCGGCGAGGGTGGCCTCGGCCGCCTGGTAGGCGCGCAGCGCGACCTCCGGGATGCCCGAGGCCGCCATCGCGGACGGGTTCAGGACGGTGCCCGGGCCCTCGATCTCGAGCGGGGTGAGGTCGAGCAGGGCCCCGAGGTCCTCGACCACCAGCCGTTCGCGGGCGGCGACGGGGACGGCCGCCGCCGGGCCGAGGCCGCCGCCGATGCCGACCGCGTCGGCGTCCTCGACGAGGCGCACGCCCGAGGAGCCGGTCAGCGGGCCGAGCACGAGGAAGGGCCAGAGCACCGAGGCGACGACGAGGCCCACGACGGCCGGACCGCGGGCCCACCGGCGGGCGCGCGCCGCGCGTGCGGGGGCGTCCGCCCCGGTGGACGAGCGCGGCCGCATCCCGAGGTGGATCACCCGCGGCTGCCGCTCGGCGGGGGTGGGCACGGTGCTGCTCCTCGGTCGTCGAGGCCCCCCGAGGGGCCCTGGCCTGTAGACCCTCGCACGATCCGCGCCCGGAGTGAACCCCGGGGGTGCACCGGAGGGAGACGGGGGGAATGTCCGGGACGAGATGGGACAGGTCGGACGGAGCCCGAGGAGCGGCTCAGACGGGCCGGCTCAGACGGCCGGCTCAGACGGGCCGGCTCAGACCGGCCGGCTCAGACGGGCCGGCTCAGGCGGACCGGTCAGCGCCGACCCCGCTTGAACTGGTCCGACATCGCGCGCGCCGCCTCGCGGTTGTCCTGCTGCTCGCGCAGCGTGTGCCGCTTGTCGTACTCCTTCTTGCCCCGCGCCATCGCGATCTCGACCTTGGCCCGGCCGTCCTTGAAGTACAGCGACAGCGGCACGATCGTGTAGCCCTTGTCGTTCGACCGGGACGCCAGCTTGACGATCTCCTCGCGGTGCAGGAGCAGCTTGCGCTTGCGCCGCGGGGCGTGGTTCGTCCAGGTGCCGTTGAGGTACTCGGGGATGTGGACGCCCTCGAGCCAGGCCTCGCCACCGCCGTCGACGCTCGCCCAGCCGTCGACCAGCGAGGCGCGACCCATCCGCAGCGCCTTGACCTCGGTGCCGGTCAGCACCAGGCCGGCCTCGAAGGTCTGGTCGATGTGGTAGTCGTGCCGCGCCTTGCGGTTGCTCGCGACGAGCTTGCGGCCTTGCTCCTTGGGCATCCCCCGAGTCTACGGAGGAGGGCTACAGGTACCCCATCGGATTCACCGGGGTGCCGTTGACGCGCACCTCGAAGTGCAGGTGGCAGCCGGTCGAGGACCCGGTGGTGCCGACGTACCCGATCAGCTGGCCGCGGGCGACGCCGCCGCCGCGCACGGCGTACCCGGACAGGTGGTTGTACGTCGTCGCGAGCCCGCCGCCGTGGCTGACGATGATGCGGTTGCCGTAGCCGCCGCCCCAGCCGGCCGAGACCACGGTGCCGTTCGCCGCGGCGTACACCGGGGTGCCGCAGGCCGCGCCGAAGTCGGTACCCGCGTGCAGCCGCCGGCTGCCGTAGATCGGGTGGATGCGGTACCCGAAGTGCGAGGTGATGTAGCCGTCGACCGGGCGCGACAGCGAGCCGTTGCCGCTCGGCGGCGGCGTCGAGCGCCCCGCCTCGCGGGCGCGCCGCGCCTCCTCCTCGGCGATGCGGCGCAGCTCGGCCTCGAGCGCCGCCTGCTCGGCCGCGTAGGCGGCCATCTTCGCCTGCTCCTCGGCCTTGCGGGCCTCGATCGCGGCCGTCTGCTGGGTCTGCTGGGCGAGCAGGTCGGCGACCTGGCGGCGGTGCAGGGCGGCGTTGGCGCGCGCGGTCTCGGCCGCGGCCAGCGCCTCGGCCGCCTGCTGCTTCAGGTCGGCCACCTCGACCTCGACGGCGTCGAGGCGGGCCTGGGCGTTCACCTGCTCGGCCTTGCGCTCGTTCAGGTCGTTCAGGGCCCCGACCCGCGAGCGCAGCACCGTGTCGGCGAGCGTCGAGCGGGTCGCGAAGTCGTCCGGGCTCTGCGCGCCGAGGACGATCGACAGCTGCGGGTTCGCCACGCCGGACCGGTAGACCTGCCCGGCGAGCCGGCCGATGTCGCCCTCGGTCCTCGCGATGTCGGCGGCGCTCGCGTCCAGCTCGGCCCGGGCCTGCTGCTGGGTGGTGCGGGCCGCCTCGAGCCGGACGGCCAGGTCGGCGTCGGCCTGCTCGGCGGCCGCCTCGACGACCAGGGCGGAGTCGAGCGCCGCCTGCGCCTCCGGCAGCCGGGCCTGGGTCTGCGCCAGGGCGGTGTAGGCGGCCTGGAGCTCGGCGGACGTGCCGGCCAGCGCCTCCTGGAGCTCGGCGATCGCGCCGTCGACCTCGCGCTTGCGCTCGCGCGGGTCGGCCCCGGCCGCCGTCGGCGTCGCCACCACCAGACCGGCCGCGCACACCGCGACGGCGGTGCACGCGACGACCGCGCGGGCGAGCAGCCCGAGCGGGGCGGCTGCCGCGGGACCTGGACGCATGGACGACTCCTGGGGGAAGGCGGGAGCGGTGCTGTTACACCCTGAGGGATCGGGCCAGACTCACCAAGGACGACACGCAGGCGACGACGATGCCGACCACGAACAGCTGCCACGCGGACGCCCACACGGCCGAGGTGTCGATGTAGGTGACGATCGGCAGCTCGACCCGCAGCACCCCCTGGACGAGGAACTGCACGATCAGCCAGAGCATGAGCACCGCCAGGGCCGCCCCGATGGTGACGGCGACGATCCCCTCCAGCAGGAACGGCAGCGCGAGCATCGTCCACGACGCCCCGACGTACCGCATGATCTCGAGCTCGCGGCGCCGGCTCACGGCCGCGAGCCGGATGGTGGTGAAGACCAGCAGCATCGCCGCGACGACCATCACGACGGCGAGCGCCATCGCCGTCCAGGTCGCGTACTCGAAGACGCGGAAGACGGGGTCGAGCAGCTCCTGCTGGTCGACGACCTCTTCGACGCCGGGCACGCCGGTGAAGTACTGGGCGATCACCTCGTAGCGCTCGGGGTCGACGAGCTTGACCCGGAACGACTCCGGCATCTGCTCCTCGGTCACGTTCGCCGTGATCGCGGGAGTGTCCTTGAACTGGTCGAGGAAGCGCGCGAAGGCCTCCTCGCGGTTCTCGAAGAACACCTCCTCGACGTACGGCGCCAGCTCGGGCGACTCCAGGCCGGCGCGCACCTCGTCCTGGACCGTCTCGTCGGCCGGGCCGGCCGCGCACTGGGTGGCCTCGCTGTCGGCGGTGCACAGGAAGATCGAGACCTGGACGCGGTCGTACCAGTAGCTCTTGGCGCTGTCGATCTGGCGCTGGAACAGCAGCCCGCCGCCGAAGAAGGTCAGCGACATCGAGGTGACGATCACCACGGAGACGACCATCGCGACGTTGCGCGACAGCCCCTTCCACAGCTGCTCGAGGATGAACTGCGCTCGCATCGGGGGAAGCCTCTTCGGGTCGCGGGGTGGGGCGCGGGGTGCGGGTGGTCGCGGGCGGGTCGGGCGTCAGGCCTCGCGGGTGAGGCCGTACACGCCGCTGGCCTCGTCGCGCACGACCCTGCCGTCCTTGAGCTCGACCACCCGCTTGCGCATCTGGTCGACGATCTCGTCGTCGTGGGTGGCCATCACGATCGTGGTGCCGGTGCGGTTGATCCGGTCGAGCAGCTTCATGATGCCGACCGAGGTCGTGGGGTCGAGGTTCCCGGTGGGCTCGTCGGCGAGCAGGATGTCGGGCCGGTTCACGAACGCGCGGGCGATGGCGACGCGCTGCTGCTCGCCGCCGGACAGCTCGTGCGGACGCCGCTTCTCCTTGCCGCCGAGGCCCACGAGCTCGAGCGTCTCGGGCACGGTCTGGCGGATGCTGTGCCCGGAGCGGCCGATCACCTGCAGGGCGAACGCCACGTTCTCGTAGACGGTCTTGTTCGGCAGCAGCCGGAAGTCCTGGAACACGATGCCGATGCGGCGACGCAGGTGCGGCACCTTCCAGGCGCTGAGCGACTGCAGGTCGCGGCCGGCGACCAGCACCGACCCCTTGGTCGCCATCTCCTCGCGCAGCACCAGCCGCAGGAAGGTGGACTTGCCCGACCCCGAGGAGCCGACCAAAAAGACGAACTCGCTGCGGTCGACCTCGACGCTCACGCCCGACAGGGCAGGACGGTGCTGCAGGTCGTAGTGCATCGTCACGTCGTCGAACCGGATCACGGGGATCGAGCATACGTGCGCGACCCGGACGTACCGGGACGCCGCCGGGCGTGCGTGTCGGGCGTCAGCCCGCCGCGGCCTCCGCCGCCTGCTCGCCCTGCTTGCGCCAGCGGATGCCGGCCTCGAGGAACTCGTCGATGTCGCCGTCGAACACGCCGCTGGTGTTGCCGACCTCGTGCTCGGTGCGCAGGTCCTTGACCATCTGGTACGGGTGCAGGACGTACGAGCGCATCTGGTTGCCCCACGAGCCGGAGTCGGCGCCCTTGAGGGCGTCGAGCTCGGCCTGGCGCTCCTGGCGGGCGCGTTCGAGCAGCTTGGCCTGCAGCACCCGCATCGCCGCCGCCTTGTTCTGCAGCTGGCTCTTCTCGTTCTGGCAGGACACCACGATGCCGGTGGGGATGTGGGTGAGCCGGACCGCCGAGTCGGTGGTGTTGACGCTCTGGCCGCCCGGGCCCGAGGAGCGGAAGACGTCGACCCGCAGGTCGTTCTCGGGGATCTCGATGTGGTCGGTCTCCTCGACCTGCGGCAGCACCTCGACGCCGGCGAACGAGGTCTGCCGGCGGCCCTGGTTGTCGAACGGGGAGATGCGCACCAGCCGGTGCGTGCCCTGCTCGACCGACAGCGTCCCGTAGGCGTACGGCGCGTCGACCCGGAAGGTGGCGGACTTGATGCCCGCCTCCTCGGCGTAGGAGGTGTCGTAGACCTCGGTGGAGTACCCGCGGCGCTCGGCCCAGCGCAGGTACATGCGCAGCAGCATCTCGGCGAAGTCGGCGGCGTCGACCCCGCCGGCCTCGGCGCGGATGGTGACGAGCGCCTCGCGCTCGTCGTACTCGCCGGACAGCAGGGTGCGCACCTCGAGCTCGCCCAGCGCCTTGCGGACCGAGCGCAGCTCGGTCTCGGCCTCGGCGAGGGTGTCGGCGTCGCTCTCCTCGGCGGCCAGCTCGGCCAGCACCTCGAGGTCGTCGATGCGCGAGCCCATCCGCTCGACCCGGTCGAGCTCGGCCTGCTGGTGCGACAGCGCGCTGGTCACCTTCTGGGCGGCGTCCGGGTCGTCCCACAGGTCCGGCGCGGACGCCTGCGCCGACAGGTCCGCGATCCGCGCGCGCAGCGCGGCCAGGTCGCTGACCTCGACGATGGAGTCGTAGGTCGTGCGCAGGGCCCTGATCTCGGCAGGGAAGTCGACGGCAGCCACGACGGTCGATCGTACTCGCCCGGTGGCCGCCGGCCGTCAGCGTGGTGGCTGGTGCGGCCCGGGGTAGCCGCCCGGCGCCGGTGGGCCGTAGACGCCCGGCACCGGCGGGACCGGCGCGACCGGCCGGCGGCGACCGGCCAGCATCCCGGCCGCCATGAGCACCGCGCCACCCACGACGCCCGCGACGGCGACCGTCGCGTAGAGGATCGCGGTGGTGACCTCCTGGACGTGCGAGCCCGAGGTGGTCGGCCCGGTGCACGAGGTCGCGGTGTCGCTCGTGGTCACGCAGTTCAGGGTGATGCTCCCGCTGATCGCACCCGGGGCGCCCGCGTACCAGGCCTCCCACAGCAGCAGCAGCCCGCTGCCGACCCCCACCACGAACAGCAGCGCACCCAGCAGCCACGCGACGACGCGCACGTCCCCCACCCCCTGTCCGCAGGGGCCCCTCCCCCGCGCGGGCGACATCCTGGCAGGTCCGGCGTCCCCGAGGCCCTTCCGCCACACAGGTCCGGTGTGGTCCACTCGACCGGTTCGTCCGGGTACGGGGGCCCTGCAGACCCGGCGGTGCGCGCGAGGAGTGAGCCATGAGGCCGACCCGAACCCTGCTGCTGGTCGCCGTGGCGGCCTCGGTGGCCGTCACCGGCCTGGTGGCGCCGGCCGGCGCCGCGCGACCCACGCCGCAGACCTCGGCCGTGCTCGCCGACCTCGACGCGGCGACGATCCCCGACATCCAGCGCGAAATGCGCCGCGGCACGCTCGACTCCGCCGCCCTGACGCGCGCCTACCTCGACCGCATCGCGGCCCTGGACGGCGACCTCAACGCGGTGCTCGAGGTGAACCCGCGCGCGCTGGGCGAGGCGCGCGCGAGCGACCGGCACCGCGCGGCGTACGGGCAGCGCAGCCAGCTCGAGGGCGTGCCCGTGCTGCTCAAGGACAACATCGACACCCGCGTGCAGGGCGCGACGGCGGGCTCGCGCGCGCTGCTGCAGAGCCGTCCGGACGACGCCGCGATCGTGCGGCGCCTGCAGGAGGCGGGTGCGGTCGTCATCGGCAAGGCGAACCTGTCCGAGTGGGCCAACTTCCGCAGCGAGATGTCGTCGAGCGGGTGGTCCGCGGTCGGCGGGCTCACCGGCAACGCCTACGTGCTCGACCGCAACCCCTGCGGGTCGTCGTCGGGGTCCGGCGCGGGCGTCGCGGCCTCGTTCGCCCAGGTGGCCATCGGCACCGAGACCAACGGCTCGATCGTGTGCCCCGCGGCGGCCAACGGCGTCGTGGGCGTGAAGCCGACGCTCGGCCTGGTGAGCCGCGACGGCATCGTCCCGATCTCGGCGGCGCAGGACACCGCCGGGCCGATGGCGCGGCACACGGTCGACGCCGCGATCACGCTGTCGGTGATCCAGGGCCGCGACCGGGCCGACGCGGCGACCAGGGAGATCCCGGCCGGCCAGACCCGCGCGTACCAGCGCGAGCTCGACGCGGGGTCGCTCGACGGCGCGCGCATCGGCGTCTGGCTGCGGGGCGCCAGCGGCTCGCCCGAGTCGGACGCCGTCACCGAGCAGGCGGTCGCCGCGATCGAGGCCGCGGGCGGCACGGTGGTCGACGTCGAGCTGCCGTACCAGGACGTCGTCGGCGCCGACGGCTACGCGGCGCTGAAGTCGGAGTTCGTGCGCGACCTCGACGCCTACCTGCAGGCCACCCCCGGACGCCACCCGCGCTCGCTCGAGGAGCTGGTCGCCTTCAACGAGCAGGACCCCGAGGAGCTGCGGTACTTCGACCAGGGCATCTTCGAGATGTCGCTCGCCGCCCCGCCCGCCGGGTCGCCGGAGCACCTCGCGGCGCGCGAGCGGGCCACCTCGTCGGCCCGCGCGTCGATCGACGAGACGCTCGCCGCCCAGGACCTCGACGCCATCATGGCGCCGACCAACAGCCCCGCGTGGGTCACGACGCTGGGCCAGGGCGACGCGTTCGTGTTCGGCACGTCCGGCCCCGCCGCGGTCGCCGGCTACCCGAACGTGACGGTGCCGGCCGGGTACGCGGGCGAGCTGCCCGTCGGCGTGAGCTTCTTCGGCGCCCGCTGGTCCGACGCCCAGCTGCTCTCGTACGCCTACGCCTTCGAGCAGCAGACGCAGGTGCGCCGGGCGCCGCAGCTGCTGCCGACGGTCGGCCCCTAGGCGGGCAGGCCGGGGTCAGGCGTCGCGCAGGCGGGTGACGAGCCCGTCGAGCTCGCCCACCTCGCCCACCATCACCGAGGTGACGCCGAGCTCCTCGCGGCACCGCAGCAGCTTGTCGGCGAGCTCGCCGAGCGACCCGACGAACACGTGCGGGCTCTCGCGCAGCATCGCGACGTCGACGTGGGTGTCGGCGCGCGCCGCCAGGCTCGCGGCGAGGTCCTCGAGGTACGGGGTCGGGTCGTCGGTGACGGTGATCGGGTGCATCGACGGGTAGACGTTCAGCTCGAGCTCGGAGAACCGTTCTCCCGCAGCGGCCTTGACCCAGGAGATCTTCTCCGCCGTCCCGGCGAAGGTGATGCTCGCCGGGTCGGCGACGGGGCCGCCGTCGACGGCCGAGCGCCGCAGCCGCGGCGCGAGCCCGACCGTCTGCGCCCGGGCCGCCGCCAGCTCGAGCGTCGCGCGCCCGCCGCCGCCGACGAAGAACGGCGGGTGCGGCCGCTGCACGGGCTTCGGCATCGCGTCGTACCCGCTGACGCGGTAGTGCTCGCCGTGGTGGTCGAACGGGCCGTCGGCGAAGCACCCGGCCAGCACGTCGAGCGCCTCGACCAGCCGGTCCTGGCGCACCCGCACGGCGTCGAACGGCAGCCCGACCGCCTCGTACTCCGCGCGGTTCCACCCGGCCCCGATCGCGACCTCGACGCGGCCCTCGCTCAGCACGTCGAGCGAGGCGAGCTCCTGCGCGAGCACCGCCGGGTGGCGCAAGTCGTTGTTCAGGACGAACGGCGAGACCCGCAGCGTGGTGGTGGCCGCCGCGGCCACCGCCATGGCCGGCACCGGCGCGAGCTGGTCGATCAGGTGGTCGGGGAAGACCAGCACGTCGATGCCCGACGCCTCCGCGCGGCGGGCGGTCTCACCGAGCGTCCTCGCCGAGGCCGCGGCGCGGGCCTCGGCGAGGAAGCGGAACGGCTTGTGGGGCACGGGGTGTCGGACCCGTCGACTCAGCCGAAGAGCTGACCGCCGCCGCTGCCGGCGGGCATCGGGGCACCCTCGCTCGGCTGGACGACGACGAAGCCGGGGCCGTGGAAGGCGAGCTGGAAGTTCTCGCCCGAGCCGCGCCCGATGAGGGCACCGAGACCGGCGGTGCGCACGACGCCCGGCACCAGGTTGGCCGACCAGCCGAGCACGGCCTGCGGGTCGACGAACACCGGCTGCTGCGAGCAGTCCATCAGCATCGGAGGGCCGTCGGAGGTGATCGCGACCGTGCCCCGGCCCTCGATCACGGTGTTGAACAGCCCGGCCGACGCCATCGCACCGGCGCCCTGCACGCGCTTGATGTCCCAGTTCAGCGACGAGTCGAAGGCCAGCAGGTTCGCGCCGCCGATGCTGATCGCGTCGCCCTCGAGCTCGATCATGAAGATGTTCTCGGCCAGCCGGGCGAAGTAGCACAGGCCCCCACCGCTGACCCGCATCAGCGGGGCGTCGTCGGAGCTGATCATGCGGCGCAGCAGGCGTCCCATCGAGCCCGAGCCCTCGTGCGCGAAGGTGAGCTGGCCGGTGTAGGCCACCATCGCGCCCTTGGCGGCGAGCACGTCGGGGCCGAGGCCGACGCGGAGCATCTTGTCGCTCTGCAGGGCCCAGCGCTCCTGCGAGGTCAGCGGTGCGGTGTGCTTGGCGTCGAACAGTGCGCTGCGCAACGGATCTCCCCTGGTGTCCGGTGGTGGAGCTACCACCACTCCTCGTCGAGCTTGCCCTCGATGCTGCGCATGTTCGCACGGGCGCACGCCTCGCACACCCACCTGGTGCGACCCCGCTCGATGCCGGCCGACCAGCCGAGCGGCGGCGGGTCGGACGGCGAGCGGGTGCCGCAGCGCTGGCACACCACCTCGGGCACGCCGCGAGCCTAGTGCCGCCGGGCCGCGACGGCCCCGGGAACGTCCGACCCGGGAACGACGACGGACCCGGCCGAGCCTGGGCTCGGACCGGGTCCGTCGGGTGGGCGGGTCGCGCCGCAGGTGCCGTCTCGCTCAGACGGCCACCAGTCGGGCGGCGCGACCGGCCCGGAGCAGCGCCTTCTCGGCGAGGCGCTCCTGGCGCTGCGCCCGGCGCTGCGCGAGCAGGGCCCGCGCGAGGCGGTACCGCTCGGCGTCCAGCCGGTCCTCGCGCTGTCGCGCGCGGGCCAGCACGGCCTGGTCGTACATGTCGGTCTCCTTGCTGCTGTCACGGGCGGTGGTGGACGTCCGGCTCAGGCGACGAGCTCGTCGTCGCGCTGGGCCGGGACGGCCGAGATGCGGTAGCCGGCCGCCTCGACGAGGCGGACGGCCGCCTCGTGGGCGGTGCGCTGCGCCGAGGCGGGCTCGGTGTAGCGCGGGTCGTCCTTGCGGGGACGGCCACGGGGCCGCTTGCGGGCGACCACGACGCCGTTCTCGAACAGCTCGCCACCCCAGACGCCCCACGGCTCGCGCCGCTCGAGCGCACCGGCGAGGCACGCGGTCGCGGCCGGGCAGTCGCCGCACAGCGACTTGGCGAGCTCGACCTCGGTCGGGGTGTCGGCGAACCAGAGCTCGCCGTCCTCCCGCTGGCACGGGGTCGCGCGCACCTGCGGGGTCGCGGTGCGGGTGGTGGTGTCGTCGTGGTCCGTCTCGTGCTCGGTCTGCACGAGCCGGTCGAGCAGTGCCGCGAGCTGCATCGCGGGCACCTCCTCCGGGTTCGGGCCACGGTGGTGGCCGGAGCGGGTCGTCCGGTGGGACGTCTGGCTGGTGGGGCTGGTCCTGCTGGTCTGGCTGGTCACTGCTGATCCCCCGTGTCGGGTGGTGGTCGGTCAGCTGTGCGGCGACCCGGTGTCGGAGCGCCTCGTGGAGGGACGAGAAAGGCCGCGGTCCCCCTGCTGGGGGTCCGCGGCCTGGTGGCTCCGGGTGGGTCGACCTGTGGTCGACCACGTGGTCGACCTAGGTCTGCCGGATGCCTCCAGGCGAGACGGACCCCGCGAACGGGACGTAGCCCAGGGCGGGCTGGCTGCCGATGACGGCGACGGGACGGATGCGGGCGGCGCCGAGCTCCGAGAAGCCGGCCTTCGGGGTCTCACCGGTGTGAGGACGCACCTGTCCCCTGGTCACCTGCAGATCGCCCTGGACGCACCGCGTCCCCAGGAGCACGGAGGGGTCCTGGACGCCGGCACGCGACAGCACGGACATGTCTCGCATCGTCACGTTGCTCGTGGTCTCCATCGTGGTCCCCCTCCTCTCCCGGTGTCGCCGGCTCGTGTGCCACTCACGTCCGGTCGCGCGTACCAGCCCGCTCCGGGCTGTGGGTCGAGGTTAGAGGGGCGGGCGCGCGGGGGGCAACGCCATTAACGGCGAAACTCAGGAACTTTTCTGGGCGACCACCGCGAGCACCTGCTCGCCGTAGCGCTCGACCTTGGTGCGGCCGATGCCCGAGATCTTCAACAGCCCTTGTGCGTCAACGGGTCTCGCGAACGCCAGCGCCTCGAGCGTGGCGTCGGTGAAGACCACGTAGGCCGGCACCTTCTGCTCCTTCGCGACCTCGGCCCGCCACTCGCGCAGCGCCTCGAACAGCGCCTCGTCGTGGTCGGGCGGGCAGGTGGAGCAGCGTCCGGTCTTGCGCTCGACCGCCGTGGACAACCGGGTGCCGCACCCGCGGCAGGCGGTGTGCAGCGAGGACCGGCGGGCACGCCGGCGGGCCGCGGCACCCTCGTCGGCGGCGGCCCGACGGCCCGGCCCGCCGCCCGCGAGGCCGTCGAGGAAGCGCGACCTGCGCCGGGTCGAGCGGGCACCCGGGGTGCGGGCGCCGGCCCACGACAGGACGAGCCGCTCGCGCGCCCGGGTGATGCCGACGTAGAGCAGACGGCGCTCCTCCTCGACCTGGTCGGGCGAGTCGGCGGCGAACGAGATGGGCACGAGCCCCTCGCTCAGCCCGACGATCGCCACGACGTCCCACTCCAGGCCCTTGGCGGCGTGCAGCGACGACAGCGTGACGCCGTCGACCGCCGGGGCGTGCTGGGCGGCGGCGCGCTCGTCGAGGTCGGCGACCAGGTCGGGCAGACGCGCGTCGGCCCGGACGGCGGCCAGGTCGTCGGCGAGCACGGCCAGCGCCTGCAGCGACTCCCACCGCTCGCGCACGGCGCCGGTGCCGGTGGGGGGTTCCGGGGTCCAGCCCGACCCGCCGAGCACGGCGCGCACCACCTCGCCGAGCGGCTCGGAGCCGTCGTCGGCGCGGGCGGCACCGCGCAGCAGCAGGATCGCCTGGCGCACCTCCTGGCGCTGGAAGAAGCGCTCGCCGCCGCGCACGAGGTAGCCGACGTCCTTGTTCGCGAGCGCCTGCTCGATCGCCTCGGACTGGCCGTTCGTGCGGTACAGCACCGCGATCTCGCGGGCCGGGGTACCGGCCTCGATCAGCTGCCGGATGCGCCCGGCGACCCACTCGGCCTCGGCGACGTCGTCGGCGTGCTCGACCACCTCGGGCTCCGGCCCGGACGGGCGCTGGGCGACGAGCTCGACCCGGGCGGTGCGGGCCGAGGCCGGCGCGCGGTCGAGCACGCCGTTGGCGAGCGCGACCACCTGCGGGGTGGAGCGGTAGTCGCGCACCAGCTTCACCAGGGCGGCCTCGGGGAAGCGGCTGCGGAACTGCAGCAGGTGCCGCGGGTCGGCCCCGGCGAAGGAGTAGACGGTCTGGCTGGCGTCACCCACCACGCACAGGTCGTCGCGCTCGCCGAGCCACAGGTCGAGCAGGCGCTGCTGCAGCCCGCTGACGTCCTGGTACTCGTCGACGACGAACTGGCGGTACTGCCCGCGGACGGTGGCCGCGATGTCGGGCCGGTCCTCGAGCACCCCGGCGGTGAGCAGCAGGACGTCCTCGAAGTCGATGACGCCGCGGTCGGTCTTCAGCTCCTCGTACCCGCGCAGCAGGCGGGCGACGGTGAGGGCGTCGAAGCCGCCGACCGAGCGGCCGGCGCGCTGGGCCGCGGCCGGGTAGTCGTCCGGGTCGACCATCGAGACCTTCGCCCACTCGATCTCGGCGGACAGGTCGCGGACGGCGGCGCGGTCGACCTGCAGCCGCAGCCGCGAGGCGGCCGCACCGACGAGCGGGGCCTTGTGGCCGACCAGCTCGGGCAGCGGGCCGCCGACCGCCTGCGGCCAGAAGTACTGCAGCTGGCGCAGCGCGGCGGAGTGGAAGGTGCGGGCCTGCACGCCGCCGACGCCGAGGTCGCGCAGCCGGGTGCGCATCTCACCGGCCGCGCGCGCGGTGAACGTGACGGCGAGCACCTGCTGTGGCACGTAGCGCCCGGCGTGCACGCCGTAGGCGATGCGGTGGGTGATGGCGCGGGTCTTGCCCGTGCCGGCGCCGGCGAGCACGCACAGCGGCCCGGTGAGCGTGGTGGCGACCTCGCGCTGCTCGGGGTCGAGCGCCTCGAGCATCGCGTCGGCGCGGCTCGCGGTGTCGGCGCCGCTCACGTCGACGTCGCGGACGGTCTGGCTCACCCGCCCCATCCTGCCCCGCGCCCCCGACAGCGCCACCCCCGGGCGGAACAGCCGTCCGGCCCGCGTGGTTCAGTGCTGGCATGAGTACCCCGACGCTGCCGGCCGCCGGCACCGTGACGATGTTCAGCACCACCTGGTGCGGCTACTGCCGCGTGCTCAAGCAGGCGCTCGACCGCGAGGGCATCGCCTACGCCGAGGTGAACATCGAGCAGGAGCCGGGCGCGGCCGAGTACGTCCAGGAGGTCAACGGCGGCAACCAGACGGTGCCGACCGTGCTGTTCCCGGACGGCTCCGCGCTGACCAACCCGTCGCTGGCCCAGGTCAAGGCGGCCCTGGCCTGACCTCCCCCCGGGTGCGCCCGGTCTCCCCCGACGTCCTCGCGGACGAGGTGGCCGACCGGGCCCTCGGCGTGCTCGCGTCCGGACGCGCCTGCGCGCGGGTGGGTGTCGACGCCGCGGTCCCGGACGACGCGCGCACCCTCGCCGACCTGGTGTCGGGGCGGCTGCGGGCGCACGGGCGGGCCGTGCTGCGGGTCTCGGCGGCCGACTTCCTGCGGCCGCGCTCGGTGCGGCTCGAGCTCGGCACCCGCGACCCCGACGCCGGCTACGAGCGCTGGTTCGACCACCTGGCGCTGCGCCGCGAGGTGCTCGACCCGCTCGGCCCGGACGGCGACCTCACCTGGCTGCCGACGCTGTGGGACGAGGCGCGCGACCGCGCCACCCGCGCCGCGCGCGAGCGGGCGCCGGCCGGGAGCGTCCTCGTGCTCGACGGGACGTTCCTGCTGCGCTGGGAGACCGCCGACGCCCTCGACGTGGGCGTCCTGCTGCTCGCCGGCGACGCCGCGCTGGCCCGGCGGCTGCCCGAGGACGACGTCGAGCGCGTCACCGGCGCCTGGCACCGCTACCTCGAGGAGACCTGGCCCGACCAGCGGGCCGACGTGCTGGTGCGCGCCGAGCACCCCGACCGCCCGGCCGTCGTCGAGGCCTGACGCCAGCGATCTAGCGCCAGGTGCCGGACTCGGGGAGCGGGCCGCCGTACCAGTGCTCGACCAGGCGGCGGGCGATCGAGATGCCGCTCGGGAGCAGCACCTCGCCCGCGGCCGCCAGGTCGCGCAGCTCGTCGCGGGTGAACCAGCGCGCGTCGGTGACCTCGTCGTCGTCGACGGTGATCTCGGTGCTCGTCGCGACGGCGGAGCAGCCGATCATCAGGGACGCCGGGAACGGCCAGGGCTGGCTGCCGAGGTAGGTGACCGGGCCGACGACCACACCGGCCTCCTCGTGCACCTCGCGGCGCACGGCGTCCTCGAGCGACTCGCCCGGCTCGACGAACCCGGCCAGGGTCGAGAACCGGCCGGGCGGCCAGGTGACCCCGTGGCCCAGCAGGATCCGGTCGTCGGCGTCGCGGACGGCCATGATCACGGCCGGGTCGGTGCGCGGGTAGTGCTCGGAGCCGTCGGCGGTGCAGGTGCGGGTCCAGCCCGAGGAGGACGCCGTCGTCGGGGCGCCGCAGCGCGGACAGCGGGTGTGGGTGGCGTGCCAGTTCGCCAGCGCCTGCGCGGTGGTGAACAGGCCGGCGTCGCGGTCGTCGAGCTCGCCGCCCACCTCGCGCAGCGTCCGCCACGCCTCGCCCGGCTCGTCGTCGCCCGGCTCGCACGCGGCCAGGTGGTCGCGGCCGTCGGCCGAGCGCCCGAGGTACGCCCACACCGCCTGCTCGCCCACGTCGGACCGGTCGGCGTCGAGCACCAGCGCGGTGCCGGCCGTCAGCGCGCGGTCGCCGCGCAGCCGGACGACGGCGGTCGCGGGGTCGGCCCGCAGCCGGTCGAGCAGCTCGGGGTCGGTGCGCAGGTGGGCCTCGCGGTCGACACCGGAGCGGGCCAGCAGCAGGTGGCCCAGCGGGCCGACGTCCGGGCGCACCTCGCCACCCTACGGCGGGTCGGCGGACGGGGCCGTACGGTGGTCCGGTGCCTCGTTCGCCCCTCGTCCTCGCCGCGCTCGCCAGCGCGGCCGAACCCGGCCTCGTCCCGGTCTCGACCCGCCCGACCACGTCCGAGGGCGGCGACTACGACACGGCGGTGGTCACCGACGACCGCGGCCGGCACTGGATCGTGCGGGCGCCGCGGCGCACCGCGGCGGGGGCGGCGCTGGAGTCCGAGCGCGCCCTGCTGGCCCGGCTGCGCGGCACCGGCCTGCCGTTCGCGCTGCCCGACCCGCGCCGCACGGTCGACCTGCCCGAGGGCGGCCGCGCGATGGTCTACCCCTACCTCGACGGCACCCCGCTGCACCCCGGCGACCTGGCACCGGGCCCGGGTCTGGCACCCGCGCTCGGCCGCGCGCTCGCGGCGCTGCACGACCTGCCCCGCTCGGTCGTCGAGGACGCCGGGCTCCCGTCGTACTCGGCCGACGAGTACCGCACCCGGCGCATCGCCGAGCTCGACGAGGCGGCGGCCACCGGGCACGTGCCGAGCGGGTTGCTCACCCGCTGGGAGAAGGCGCTCGAGGACGTCGGCCTGTGGCGGTTCCAGCCGACGGTCGTGCACGGCGACCTCGCGGCCGAGCACGTGCTGGTCGACGGCACCGAGGTGGTCGGCCTGGTCGACTTCGGCGAGGCCAAGGTCGCCGACCCCGCCGACGACCTCGCCTGGGTGGCCGTCGGCGCCGACGAGAAGGCGCTCGACACCGTCCTCGAGGCGTACGCCGTCGCGCTGACCGACCAGCCCGACCGCCACCTCGCGCAGCGCGCCCGGCTCGCCGGCGAGCTGGCCCTGACCCGCTGGCTGCTGCACGGAACGCGCACCTCCGACCAGGTCGTGGTCGACGACGCCGTCGGCATGCTGCGCGAGCTCGACGGCGACGTCGGCGGCACCCCGCTGCAGGGTTAGCCGTCCTGCGGGACCGCCCCCAGCACCTGCTCGAGCAGCTCCTGGTCGCCCTCGTCGTCGAGCCACACCGTGCGCCCGGCGGCCACGTGCACGAAGGCTGCCCGCACGTCGGACGGCGGCACGCCGTGCAGCCGCGCCCACGCCAGCCGGTACACCGCGAGCTGCACCCGGGCGGCCCGCAGGTCGTCGCCGGTCGGCACCCCACCGGTCTTCCAGTCGACGACGACGAAGCGCGGGCGGCCGTCCGGACCGGTGCCGTCGCGGAACACGGCGTCGATGCGGCCGCGCAGCACGGTGCCGGCGACGGCGGTCTCGAGGTCGACCTCGACGTCGAGCACCTCGCGGGTCGCCCACTCGCTCGCGAGGAACGCCTGCCGCAGCGCCTCGAGCTGCGGGGGCGCTGCCTCGTCGGCGTCGCCACCGGCCAGCTCGTCGAGGTCGAGGAGGGCGTGCGAGCGCAGGTGCTGCTCGACCCACTCGTGGAACGTCGTGCCGAGCCGGGCCTGCTCGCGCGGCTCGACCGGCACCGGGCGGCGCAGCGCGAGGGCGAGCTCGGCCGGGTCGCGTGCGAGCCGCACCGCCCGCGAGGCCGACAGGTGCTCGGGCAGCACCACCTCGGTCGCCCCGCGGCGGAGCACCTCGCGCTCGGCGAGCAGCCGGTCGACCTCGTCGGAGAGCGCCGCCACCTCGCCGTCGGCGGGGACGAGCGCGAGCTGGCCGAGCTCCTCGGCCCCCCGGGCGACCCGGACGGCCTCGGCCGCGCGCCGCAGCACCTCGGCGCCGGGGTCGGGTGCCGGCGGCCACGGCGCCACCGGCTGCACCGCCTGCAGCGGGTTCGGGCCCTCGGGCACGGCGTCGAGCCGCTCGGGGGTGCAGCCGACCAGCTCGGCACGCGCGTCGCCGGACAGCGCGGCGACGGCCTCGAGGAGGAACCGGCTCGGGCGCAGCGCCTTCTGCCGGGTGCCCCACGACGCCCCGCTGAGCAGCAGCCGGGCCCGGGCGCGGGTGACGGCGACGTAGGCCAGCCGCCGCTCCTCCTCGACCTCGTGGCTGCCGCAGGCGAGCTTGTGCTCGGCGACCGCCGCCTGGGCCTCCTTGAGGTGCGCGACCGACCGCCACGGGAAGGTCGGCAGGGCGCCCGCGTCGCCGCGCAGCTCGTAGGGCAGCGTCCCGATCGGGGTGAGCCAGCCGGACGCGGAGTCCTGCCCCTTGCTCGTGCGGCCGGCGGGGAACTTCTCCTCGACCAGCCCGGGCACCGCGACGACGTCCCACTCCAGGCCCTTGGCGGCGTGGACGGTGAGCACCTGCACCGCGTTCGGGTTCACCTGCACCTCGTCGAGGACGCTGGCGGCGTCGTCGTCGTGGCCG
The DNA here is from genome assembly GCF_054777815.1 of Angustibacter speluncae. Taxonomy (NCBI): domain Bacteria; kingdom Bacillati; phylum Actinomycetota; class Actinomycetes; order Kineosporiales; family Kineosporiaceae; genus Angustibacter; species Angustibacter speluncae. Next base: position 29,182 of record NZ_BAAHAF010000023.1, read on the forward strand.
GTGACGTCGGTGGTGTCGGCCTGCTCGAGCCCGCGCTCGCGGGTCTCGGCGGCGCGCAGCCAGGCGAGGAACGCCCCGAGCGACGGCCGCTCGGACGAGTCGTGGAAGCGCGCCGCGACGTCGGCGAAGGCGTCGAGCTGCGCCCGGGCCGCGGGCGCGCCCGGCGCACCTCCTGCTGCGAGCTCGACGTCGAGCAGCAGCGCGCGCTCGACCTCGACCACCAGCTCGGGCAGCGACAGGTCGACCGCGCCCCGCAGGCGGCGCAGCTCGCCCGCGAGGTGCTGCAGCCGCTCGCGCGCCGCCGGTGAGAACGCGTGGCCCGCCGGGCTGGTCCACCCGGGGGGCGGCAGCGCGTCGAGCGCCTCGACGACCGACGACTCGTCGACGACGTCGGGGTCGTGCACCGGCTGGTCGCCCTCCCCCGCGTCGCGCGCGCTCGCGCGCTGCTCGTCGTCGGGACGGACGAGCCGGCGCGCCCAGGCGCCGAGGGCGACGAGGTCGCGCGGACCGAGCCGCCAGCGCGGTCCGGTGAGCAGCCGGACGAGCGCGTCACCGCGCAGCGGGTCGTGCAGCACCCGCAGGGTCGCGACGACGTCGGCCACCTCCGGACGGTGCAGCAGCCCGCCGAGGCCGACGACCTCGACGGGAACCCCCCTGTCGCGCAACGCCTTCTCGATCGCCGGGAACTGCGCGCGCTGCCGGCACAGCACCGCGACCGTGGTGGCCCCCGGACCCGCCCAGACCTCGCGGAGCCGGTCGGCGAGGTCGGCGACCTCGTCGTCGGTGGTGTCGTGCCAGGCGACCCGCACCACGCCCTCGGGCGCCTCGGCGCGCGGCCGCAGCGGCTGCACAGGCACCCCGCCGGCGGCCAGCGGCGCCGACACGGCGTTGGCGAGGTCGAGCACGACCCGGGGGTTGCGCCACGACGTCGAGAGCCCGTCGACCCGGGCCGGCGCACCGGTCGCGTCGCGGAAGGTGTCGCGGAACGCGGTCAGATTGCCCGCGCTCGCCCCGCGCCACCCGTAGATCGACTGGTGCGGATCGCCGACGGCCGTGACGGCGTGCCCGTCGGCGAACAGGCTCGACAGCAGCGCGAGCTGGGCGTGCGAGGTGTCCTGGTACTCGTCGAGCAGCACCACCGCGTACTGGGCCCGCTCGGCGGCGGCCACCTCCGGCACCCGGGCGAGCCGCGCGGCGAGCGCGACCTGGTCGCCGAAGTCGAGCACGCCGAGGTCGCGCTTGCGCGCCGCGTAGGCCTGCAGCAGCGGCACCAGGGCGCGGCGGGTGCGCAGCGACCGCAGCACCTTCCCGAGGTCGGTCGACACCCCGGGCACGGCCGCGGCGCCACCCTTGTCGTCCTTGGGCAGCGACAGCAGCCTGGCCTCGACGGCGTCGACGAGCGCGGCCAGGTCGGCGGGGTCGCGCAGGTGCTCGGCGCACTGCCCGGCGAGGGCGAGCACCGCGCCGACGAGGGTGTCGAGCGCGTAGTCGACCTCCTCGAGCGCGGTGGCGTCCCACGACTCGACGACCTCGTGGGCGAGCTGCCAGGTGGCGGCCTCGCCGAGCAGGCGGGCGCCCGGCTCGAGCCCCAGCCGCAGGCCGTGGTCGGCCACGAGCGAGGCGGCGTAGGCGTTGTAGGTGGCCACGCGCGGCAGCGCGTCGGGCGCCGCAGGCGCGGCCGGGTCGGGGGCGTCCCGCTCGCGGGGGCGCACCCGGGCGAGGGTGCGCAGCCGCCGGGTGAGCCGCTCGGACAGCTCGCCGGCCGCCTTGCGGGTGAAGGTGAGCCCGAGGACGGCGTCGGGCGCGACCAGCCCGTTCGCGACGAGCCAGACCACCCGCGAGGCCATCGTCTCGGTCTTGCCGGAGCCCGCGCCGGCGACCACGAGCTGGGGGGCCAGCGGCGCCTCGACCACGGCGGCCTGCTCGACCGTCGGGGGCGGCAGGTCGAGCAGGCGGGCGACCTCGGCGGCGGTGCGCGCCGGCGCCGCGACGACGGTCACCGTGCACCCCCGGGCACCAGCTGCTCGCCGTCGGGCTGGGCCGGGCACGACGAGCGCACCGGGCAGCGGTCGCAGTCGCCGCTGACCCGCGCCTCGAAGGCGGCGCCGGCCATGCCGTCGGCCGCGCGGGCCACCATCGTCCGGGCCCACGCGGGGTCGTCGGCCCGCGCGGGCGGGGGCTGGGTCTGCACGGACACCGACTTCGCGTCCTTGCGCCCGAGATGCACCAGACTCGCGCCCCCCGGCTCGTGGTCGCCGAACGCACCCTCCTCGACGGCCACCTGGTAGGCGCCGAGCTGCGGGTTCGCCACGATGCGGTCGGCGGTGGGCGGGTACTTGGAGGTCTTCAGGTCGACGACGAGCAGGCGCCCGTCGTCGTCGCGCTCGAGCCGGTCGACGCGGCCGGTGAGCACCGCCCGGCCGACCTGCACGCGCAGGTCGAGCTCGGTGCCGACCAGCGTCGCGGCGTGCTCCTGCAGGTAGCCCGCGAGCAGCCCGACCATGCCGCGCGCCCGGGCCTCCTCCTTGCGCCCCACCCACCCCTGGAGGCCGAGTGCGGGCCAGCGCCGGACCAGCTCGTCCTCGAGCCGCGCGCGCAGGTCGTCGCGGTCGAGATCGCCTGCCACTGCGGCCATCTCGTGGGCGAGCGCGTGCACGATCGAGCCGACGCCGGCCGCCGTGCCGGAGGCGCCGTCCTTGCCGCCGCTGGTCTCGAGCAACCAGCGCAGCGGGCAGCCCTCGAACTTCTCGATGGCGGACGGCGACACCGTGACGCGCGCGTCGTCGGGCTGCAGCGGGGCGGTGTCGGACAGGTCGGTGCCGTACCAGCCGGCCGGGTCGGCACCTGGCACGCCCTCGTCGGCGAGGCGCGCCAGCAGGGCCGCCAGCTCGGCGACGAGCGCGGTGTCGTCGCGCGAGACCGCCTGCAGCAGACGGGCCCGCAGGTCGGCGACGACCGCGCGCAGGGACGTGGTGCGCGGCACCGGCGTCAGCCGGCGCTCGTCGACGCCGTCGGGCAGCGGGTCGACCAGGTCGACGAACGGCGACGGCACGTCGTCGGCGTCGCGCACCGCCGTGACGACGAGCCGGTCGCGCGCCCGGGTGACGGCGACGTGCAGCATGCGCAGCTCGTCGTGCTGCACGGCCAGCCGCGCCGCCCGCACCCGCGCCTGCGCCTCGAGGTGCACGCCCGCGACGGCGTCGACGAGGTCGGGGGCGCCGAGCAGCGAGCCGCGCAGCCGGGTGTTCGGCCACACGCCGTCCTGCACGTCGCAGACGACGACCAGCCGCCACTGCCGCCCGACCGCCGACTGCGGGGTGAGGACGGCGACGGCGTCGTGCTGCGGCGCCCGCTCGGCGAGGGTGTCGGACGGCACGTCCTGCTGGCCGAGGGTGTCGAGGAACGACTGCGCCCCCGCCCCGGGCAGCCGCTCCGAGAACCGCTGGGCGGCCTCGAAGAGCGCCACGACGGCGTCGAGGTCGCGGTCGGCCCGCCGGCCCCGGCGCCCGCCCTCGAGCGCCGCGGCCCGCCACCGCTCGCCCAGCCCGGAGGCGCCCCAGAGCGCCCAGAGCAGCCGCTCGGCGGACGGACCCGCCGCCGAGCCGGCACCGGCCACCTCGCGCCGCCCCG
>NZ_BAAHAF010000024.1:0-9908 GCF_054777815.1 Angustibacter speluncae
CGAGTCGTGGAAGCGCGCCGCGACGTCGGCGAAGGCGTCGAGCTGCGCCCGGGCCGCGGGCGCGGCGACTCGGTGCTCGCGCGCCGCCGCCGCCGCCAGGACCTCGCGCTGCTCGCCGCCCTGCTGGTGCTCAACACCCTGCTGTGGGTGGTCGTGGCCGACTGGGGCCTGCGCGCCGCGGCCGCCGCCCTCTCGCTGCTCGCCTGGCCGATCCTCACCGTCCTCGTCTTCGACCGGAGGCCCTCGTCGTGACCGACACCCCCACCGTCCTGGAGCTCCTGCCCGCCGTCGACGTCGCCGACGGGCAGGCCGTCCGGCTCACCCAGGGCGAGGCCGGCACCGAGACCCGCTACGGCGCACCGCTGGACGCCGCCCTGGAGTGGCAGCGGCAGGGCGCGTCCTGGATCCACCTCGTCGACCTCGACGCCGCGTTCGGGCGCGGGTCGAACGCCGAGCTGCTGGCCCAGGTGGTCGGCACCCTCGACGTCGACGTCGAGCTCTCCGGCGGCATCCGCGACGACGAGTCGCTGCGCCGGGCGCTCGCGACCGGCTGCCGCCGCGTCAACCTCGGCACCGCCGCCCTGGAGGACCCGGCCTGGACGGCCCGCGTCGTCGCCGAGCACGGCGACCGCGTCGCCGTCGGCCTCGACGTGCGCGGCACCACGCTCGCCGCCCGCGGGTGGACGCAGGAGGGCGGCGACCTGTGGGAGGTGCTGGAGCGCCTCGACCGCGACGGCTGCGCCCGCTACGTCGTCACCGACGTCGCCAAGGACGGCACGCTCACCGGCCCGAACACCGCGCTGCTGGAGCAGGTCTGCGCCCGCACCGACCGTCCCGTCGTCGCCTCGGGCGGGGTGTCGAGCCTCGACGACCTGCGCGCGCTGCGCGAGCTGGTGCCGGTCGGCGTCGAGGGCGCGATCGTCGGGAAGGCGCTCTACGCCGGGGCGTTCACCCTCACCGAGGCCCTCGAGGTCGCGGGGGAGCGGTGAGGGCGTGAGCGGCCTGCTGGCGCCCGGCGAGTTCGCCGGCGACGACGGCGCCCCGGACGACGCGCTCGTCGCGGCGCTCGCGGCCGCCGACGTCCTGGCCGTGGTCGGGGCGCTCGCGACCGCGCGCGTGTTCGTGCCCGTCGTCGCGGTGCTGGGGGAGACGGGCGAGAGCAGCCTCACCGGCCTCGCGTCGGACAAGAGCGCCGACATGGCGCTGGTCACCCTGACCGCCCCGGACGGTCGGCAGGCGCTGCCCGTCTTCTCCTCCGCCGAGGCGCTCGCCGGCTGGGACGCCCGCGCCCGGCCGGTGCCCGTCCGCGCCCGCCGCGCGGCGCTGTCGGCCGTCGACGACGGCTGCGACCTGCTGGTGGTCGACCCCGGCGGCGCGGGCGTCGTCGTCCCGCGGCCCGCGCTGTGGGCGGTCGCCAGGGACGAGCCCTGGGTGCCCTCGCCGGCGCACCCCGACGTGGTGCGGTCCGTCGCCGAGGTGGCCGAGGCGGTCGGCGCGCACGAGCCGGCGCTGGCCGGCGCCTTCTGCGAACCGGGACGGCGGGCCGAGCTCGCCGTCGTGCTGGCGCTGCGACCGGGGCTCGACCGCGACGACCTGGTCGCCCTCACCACGCGCGTCTCCGAGGCGCTCGCGGCCCGTCCCGAGGTCGCCGACCTGGTCGACTCGCTCGAGCTGCGGGTGGTCCCCGCCTGAGCCGGCTCGCTGGCCTGATGGCGATCCACCCGTAGCCGATCGGTGGACCGCACCGGGCCCCCGGGGCCGCGACGGTGGGGGCATGGCGATCATCGAGGTCCGCGACCTGCGCAAGAGCTACGGCGCCACCCGTGCCGTCGACGGCATCGACCTGGACGTGCACGAGGGCGAGGTGCTCGGCGTCCTCGGCCCCAACGGCGCCGGCAAGACCACCACGGTCGAGACCGTCGCCGGTCTGCGCCGCCCCGACAGCGGCACGGTGACGGTGGCGGGCCTCGTGCCGTGGCGCGACCGGGCCGAGGTCACCCGGGTGCTGGGCGTGCAGCTGCAGAGCGCCGGCCTGCAGGCCCGGCTGACGGCGCGCGAGGCCGTCCGGCTGTTCGCCGCCTTCCACGACGACCCGCTCGACCCGGACGCCCTGCTCGAGCGGCTCGGCCTGCGCGACTCGGCCGGCACGAGGTACGAGGCGCTGTCGGGCGGGCAGCAGCAGCGGCTCGCCATCGCCCTCGCCCTCGTCGGCCGCCCGCGGGTCGTGCTGCTCGACGAGCTGACCACCGGCCTCGACCCGCAGGCGCGACGGGCGACCTGGGAGCTCGTGCAGGACGTGCGCGAGCAGGGCACCACCGTCGTCCTCGTCACCCACCTGATGGAGGAGGCCGAGCGGCTCTGCGACCGGGTCGTGCTCGTCGCCGACGGACGCGTCGTCGCCGAGGGCAGCCCGGACGAGGTGGTCCGCGGCAGCGGCGCCCCGACCCTGCTCACCTTCCGCACCGAGCACCCGGTGCCGGGCCTGGCGGACGCCCTCGCGGCGCTGCCGGGGGTGCGGGCGGCCCGGGTCGCGGGCCCGGACGTCGAGGTCCAGGCCGACGACGACGGCGTGACCGCGGTGCTCGCCCACCTGCACGCCGCCGGCACCGTCCCGCACCGGCTGCGGGTCGTCGACTCCACCCTCGACGACGCCTACCTCGACGTCGTCCGCCGGCTCGCCGACCAGTCCGCCGCCACCACCACCGCCACCGCCACCGCCACGGAGGTCCCCGCATGAGCACCACCACCGCTGCGGCCCCGGCCGCCGCGTCGCGCGCCGGGCGCGCCCGCCCGGGACGGGCGGTGCTGGCCGCCGAGACCCGGCTGTTCCTGCGCGAGCCGTTCTCGCTGTTCTGGATCGCGGGCTTCCCCACGCTGCTGCTGGTCGTGATCGGCCTGGTCCCGCCGTTCCGCGAGCCCGACCCCGGCCTCGGGGGGCTGCGGGTCGTCGACCTGTACGTGCCGATCTCGGTGCTGCTCGCCGTGATCATGGCCTCGGTGCAGGCGATGCCGCAGGTGCTCGCCGCCTACCGCGAGCAGAAGGTGCTGCGCCGGGTCGCCACCACCCCCGCCCGCCCGCGGCACCTGCTGCTCGCGCAGGTGGCGCTGCACGGCGGCGCGGTGCTCGTGTCCGGCGTCCTGGTCGTGGCCGCGGGCACGCTGGTCTACCGGACGCCGCTCCCGCAGGCCCCGCTGCCGTACCTGCTGGCCCTGCTGCTCGCGCTCGCGGCCTCCCTGGCGACCGGCTGCCTGCTGGGCGGTGTGATCACCTCGACCCGGACGGCCGCCGTCGTCGGCACGGCGGTGTTCGTCCCGAGCATGTTCACCGCCGGCGTGTACGTCCCGGTCACCGTGTTCTCGGGGTGGCTGGCCGACGTCGTCGCGCTCACCCCGCTCGGGTCGGCCGCGTACGCGCTCGACGCGGCGGCCCGCGGCGGCTGGCCCGAGCCGGTGCACCTGCTCGTGACCGCGGCCTGGGCCGTGGTCCTCGGGGGCCTCGCGGCGCGATACTTCCGCTGGGAGTGAGGGTGCAGCGGGACGGGGAGGAGCGCGCCGTGGACGACCTGGCGGTGCGCGTCGACCGTCGCGGTGACCAGCTCGTGCGGTACGCGCCGCCGGTGCTGCTCGTCGTCGCCACCGCGGTGTCCGCGGGCACCGCGGGTTTCGTGGGGATGACGCCGACCGAGCAGGTGGTCGCCGCGGCCCTGGTCGTGGTGCTGCTGGCCGGCCACCACCTCCTGGTCGGACGGCGGTGGCGGGCCACCGGTCCCGGCGACCCCTGGTCCGCGGTCTACCTGGTGGGGCGCACCGTCGCCGTGTCGGTGCTCTGCCTGCTCAACCCGTTCTTCTCCCTCGGCGCCTTCGTCGGCTACTTCGACGCCACCCGCTACGCCGCCCGCCGCACCGCCGTCGTCGTCGTGGTGGTCACCGCGGTGACGATGGCCGGGGCGCAGTCCGGCGGGCTCCCGCCCCGCGACCCGCTGCAGGCCGCGGTGCTCGGCGTGCTCGTCCTCGTCAACGGCGGCCTGGTGCTGTTCTTCACCCGGATGCAGCTGGAGCAGGACGAGCTGGCGGAGCAGCGGGTGGCGACCATCGGCGAGCTCGAGGAGGTCAACCGGCGGCTCGCCGAGGCGCTCGCCGAGAACGAGGACCTGCACGACGCGCTGGTGCTGCGGGCGCGCGAGTCGGGTCGCCACGACGAGCGGGAGCGGCTCGCGCTCGAGATCCACGACACGATCGCGCAGAGCCTGATGGGCGTGGTCACCCAGCTCGAGGCCGCCCGCACGCAGGTGCACGACGACCCCGCCGGCGCCCTCACCCGCCTCGACCGGGCGGGCGGGCTCGCCCGGGGGGCGCTGGCCGAGGCGCGCCGCTCGGTCGAGGGCCTGCTGCCCGAGGCGCTCGACGGGTCCGACCTGGTCGACGCCGTGAAGCGGCTCGTCGACGACTGGTCGACCCGCACCGGCACGCCGGCGCAGGCCGTCGTCACCGGGACGGTCCAGCCGGTGCCGCCCGAGGTCGACAGCGCCGTGCTCCGCGTCGTCGGCGAGGCGCTGCGCAACGTCGAGCTGCACGCGGGCGCCTCCCGCGTGGCCGTGACCCTCAGCTTCATGGCCGGCGAGCTCGCCCTCGACGTCCGCGACGACGGCACGGGCGCCGCCGCGCCCGCCGAGGGCCGGTTCGGCCTGCCCGGCATGCGCCGCCGGGCCGAGCGGCTCGCCGTCGAGCGCGTCCTGGAGTCCGCGCCCGGCGCGGGCACGGCGGTGGGCCTGCGGGTGCCGGTGCGCCGTGGCTGAACCGCAGGGTGGAGCAGCGGGCGAGCGGGAGGCCGCGCCGGACGTGGTGCGCGTCGTCGTCGTCGACGACCACCCCGTCGTGCGCGACGGCCTGCGCGGCATGCTCGGCGCCGAGCCGGGGCTGCAGGTCGTGGGCGAGGCCGCCGACGGGGTCGAGGCGCTCGCGGTCGCGCGGCGCACCCGCCCCGACGTCGTGCTGATGGACCTGCGGATGCCCGGCGGTGACGGCGTCACCGCCACCGCCGCCCTGCGCCGCACCGCGGCACCGGGTGCACCGGCGCCGCGGGTGCTCGTGCTCACCACCTACGCGACCGCCCGGGAGGTGCACGCGGCCCTCGAGGCCGGCGCCACCGGCTACGTGCTCAAGGACGCCCCGCGCGAGGAGCTGTTCGGGGCCGTGCGCGCCGCCGCCCGGGGGGAGTCGGTGCTGTCGGCGGCCGCCGCCACCCAGGTCGTCAACCGGCTGCGCGGCGAGGAGGGCTCCGAGCTCACCGAGCGGGAGCTGGCGGTGCTCACCCTGGTCGCCCGCGGCACCCCGAACCGGGCCATCGCCTCGACCCTGTTCGTCAGCGAGGCGACCGTGAAGACGCACCTCGCCCACGTCTTCGACAAGCTCGGCGTCACCGACCGCGCCGCCGCCGTCGCGGAGGGCTACCGGAGGAGTCTCCTCGACTAGTCGGCTCGCTGGCGCTCGCGCAGCCCGGCTCCCACGCCCTGGTCGCCGGGCTGGTCGGTCGGTGGTTCCGCTAGCTCACCCCTCCGGTCAGGCGCTCGCCCGGGCCCTGGCCCAGCGGGTCGGGGACGGGGGAGGCCTCGCGGAAGGCCAGCTGCAGCGAGCGCAGGCCGTCGCGCAGCGAGCGGGCGTGCTGGCTGCCGAGGTCGGGCGCCGCGGCGGTGACCAGGCCGGCGAGGGCCTGGATGAGCACCCGGGCCTCGGCGAGGTCCTGGTGCTCGTCGGCCTGCGGGCCCTCCTCGAGGCCGCACCGCACGGCGGCGGCGCTCATCAGGTGCACCGCGGCGGTGGTGATCACCTCGACGGCGCTCACCTCCGCGATGTCGCGGGCGGCCTGCTGCGCGGCGGCCTGCTCGGCGGCGGCCTGCTCGGCGGCGGGCTGGTCGGGATTGGGTGCGTCCGTGCTCACCGGTGTACCCTTGCACGCAGACCGACCGGGTCCGCCACCGCCTCGCGCGACGACGGACCCGCGTACGTGAAGCGGAGAGCCTCTCTCCCACCCGTCGTCACCGTCCTGGCCCTCGCGGGCCGCAGGTGTCCGGGTCCTGGTCGGCACGGACGGCCCGCCGCCCGTGCAGCGTGCTCGGCGTCCCCCGCGGACGCCGGTGCCCGCGACCTCCCGAGGCCTTCGTCGAGCGTCCGCCGGCGGAGGCCTTCTCCGTCCGGTGGCGGCCCCCCGTACCTGACGACAGGAGCAGCACATCAGCGAGCCCCGCATCAACGACCGGATCCGTGTGCCCGAGGTCCGCCTCGTCGGCCCGGCCGGCGAGCAGGTCGGCATCGTCCGCGTCGAGGACGCCCTGCGGCTGGCGGCCGAGGCCGACCTCGACCTGGTCGAGGTCGCGCCGAACGAGCGTCCGCCCGTCTGCAAGCTCATGGACTACGGCAAGTTCAAGTACGAAGCCGACATGAAGGCCCGTGAGGCGCGCAAGAACCAGGCGAACACGACGCTGAAGACGATCCGGCTCCGGCTGAAGATCGACCCCCACGACTACGCGACCAAGCGCGGCCAGGCCGAGAAGTTCCTCGCCGGCGGCGACAAGGTCAAGGTCCTGATCATGTTCCGCGGTCGCGAGCAGTCCCGCCCCGAGATGGGCTACCGGCTGCTGCAGCGCATCGCCGCCGACCTCGGCGAGCTCGGCTTCGTCGAGAGCGCGCCGCTGCAGGACGGCCGCAACATGGTCATGGTGATCGGTCCGCACAAGAAGAAGGCCGAGGCCAAGGCCGCGGCCCGCGCCGGCAGCAGCAAGGCCCGCCGGCGCGAGCGCGACGAGGCCCCGGCCGACGAGGCCCCGGCCGACGCCGAGCAGACCGCCGAGGCGAGCGAGCAGGTCCCCGACGGCGCGAGCGCCTGAGCGACCACCCAGACCCCGGTCGGCACCGCCGGCCGTCCGTACGACACCGAGGAGAACGGCAGCCATGCCGAAGAACAAGACCCACAGCGGCACGAAGAAGCGCTTCAAGCTGACCGGCTCCGGCAAGGTCATGCGCCAGCAGGCCATGGACGTCCACAAGATGGACTCCAAGTCCAGCAGCCACCGCCGCCGCCTCGAGCTCGACCAGCCGGTCGCGCCCGCGGACGTGAAGCGGATCAAGCGGCTCCTCGGCAAGTGAGCCCCCGCCGGGACGCCGCGCGCGTCCCGGCCCGACGACCCACCCCGGTCGGGCGACCCCGACCGGCCAGAACCTGAGGAGCACCACGTGGCACGCGTGAAGCGGGCTGTCAACGCCCAGAAGAAGCGCCGGGAAGTCCTGGAGCAGGCGAGCGGCTACCGGGGCCAGCGGTCCCGCCTGTACCGCAAGGCGAAGGAGCAGGTCACCCACTCCCTCGTCTACTCCTACCGCGACCGCAAGAAGCGCAAGGGCGACTTCCGCCGGCTGTGGATCCAGCGCATCAACGCCGCCGCCCGCGCGAACGGCATGACCTACAACCGGTTCATCCAGGGCCTCGGCCTGGCCGGTGTCGAGGTCGACCGCCGCATGCTGGCCGAGCTGGCCGTCAACGACGCCCCCGCCTTCACCGCGCTGGTGCAGCTGGCGAAGCAGTCCCTCCCGGCCAAGGCCGAGAACTCCGCGGCCTGAGCCGCCGTCCCGCCCCGGCGGGACCGCACGACCACTGGACGCCCGGATGACCGAGCTGCTGTCGAACCCGCGATCGGAGCGGGTGCGGACGGTGGCGCGGCTGTCCGGGCGTCCGGCGCGTCGGCGGGCGGGCCTGTTCCTCGCCGAGGGGCCGCAGGCCGTCCGGGAGGCCGTGCCCGCGGGCGTGGTGCGCGACCTCTACCTGACCCCGGACGCCGCGCAGCGGCACCCGGAGATCGTCGCCGCCGCCCGCGACCGCGGGGTGGCCGTGCGGCCCTGCACCGACGAGGTGCTGGCGGCGATGGCCGACACCGTGACCCCGCAGGGGCTGCTGGCGGTGTGCACGCCGGTCGACCGCCCGCTCGGCGAGGTGCTCGACCGCGCCCCCCGGCTGGTGGCGGTGCTCGCGCAGGTGCGCGACCCCGGCAACGCGGGCACCGTGCTGCGCGCGGCCGACGCCGCGGGCGCCGAGGCCGTCGTGCTCACCGACGCCAGCGTCGACCCGTACAACCCCAAGTGCGTGCGATCCACGGCCGGCAGCCTGTTCCACCTCGACGTCGTCACCGGCCCCACGCTCGCCGAGACGGTGGCCGGGCTGCGAGCCGCCGGCCTGGCGGTGCTGGCCGCCGACGGCGCGGGCGAGCACGATCTCGACGACCTGCAGGACGCCGCCGAGCGCGGCGAGGGCCCGCTCACCGGTCCGGTGGCGTGGGTGTTCGGCAACGAGGCCTGGGGCCTGCCCGAGGCCGACCGCGCCCTGGCCGACCTGGTGGTGCGCGTCCCGGTGCACGGCCGGGCCGAGAGCCTCAACCTGGCCACCGCCGCCACCGTCTGCCTCTACGCCACCGCCCGCTCCCAGCGCCGACGGCGCTGAGCACGTCGCGCGCTGCGGCTACCCTGCGCGGATGACGGAGCGCGCATGATGGAGCACGCCATCCCGCCCGGCGCGCTCATCAGCCGCGACCACCACCCCGACGGCCTCGTCGTCGCCGGGCCCGACGCCGTGGTCCTGGGCGTCAACCGGGCGGCGGTGCGCTGCACCGGCATCCCGCAGGAGCGCCTGGTCGGGCAGGACGTCCGCACCGTCCTGCCGCTGCAGGACACCAGCGGCCGCCGGTACTGGGACGCCACCGACCCCTGGGGCGGCATCGCGACCCGCACCGGGCACCGCGAGCGGCTCCTGCTGCTCCCGGGCGGCAACGAGCTCCTCGTCACCGCGTCGTACGTGCGCCCGGAGCGGCTCGGACCCGTCGACCGGGTCGTCCTGTCGCTGCGCGACACCGAGTCGCGCCGGCGCGCCGAGACCGACCACGCCGGCCTGATCTCGACCGTCGCGCACGAGCTGCGTTCGCCGCTGACGTCGGTGAAGGGCTTCAGCTCCACCCTGCTGCGGCGCTGGGACCGGTTCACCGACGAGCAGAAGCAGCTGATGCTGCAGACCATCGAGGCCGACGCCGACCGCGTCACCCGGCTCATCACCGAGCTGCTCGACATCTCCCGCATCGACGCCGGTCGGCTGCAGGTGCGCCGCCAGCCGGTCGACCTGCCGGCTGCCGTGCGGGGCCAGGTGGAGCGGGCGCTCGCCAGCGGCAACGGCGAGGCCGACCCGGAGTGGTTCGTCGTCGACGTCGCGGCCGACCTGCCGGAGGTCTGGGTCGACCCGGACCGGCTCGAGCAGATGCTGGCGAACCTGCTCGAGAACGGACGGCGGCACGGCCGCACGCCTGTCCACGTCCGGGTGGCGACCGACCCGGCGTCGTCGCCCGACGAGCCCGGGGTCGAGATCGTGGTCGAGGACTCCGGCGAGGGCATCCCCGAGGCCGACATCCCGCTGGTTTTCAGCAAGTTCTGGCGCGGCGAGCGTCGCGGCGGCACCGGCCTCGGGCTGTACGTGGTGCGCGGGCTCGCGGAGGCGCACGGCGGCCGCATCAGCGTCGGCCGCTCCCGCCTCGGCGGCGCGATGTTCCGGGTGACGCTGCCCGGCGGCGCCCCCGAGCACCTGGCCTGACGCCCCCGTGTCCGGCCCGGCCCGACCACGGGCCGGAACGCGCGCGAAGGCGTCGCGACCCGGTCACTAGGCTCGGGGGCATGTCCGCACCGAACTCCTCGTACGACCCCGTCGAGGTCGCCGCGCTGTCCCCGGAGGCGGTCGCGACCGCCGTGGCCGAGGCGCTCGAGGCGTTCGCGGCGGCGGCCGACCTCGACGCCCTCAAGGCCGCGCGGCTCGAGCACGACGGCGACCGCAGCGCGCTGGCCCTGTCGAACCGCGAGATCGGCGCGCTGCCGCCGGCGGCGCG
>NZ_BAAHAF010000025.1:0-42649 GCF_054777815.1 Angustibacter speluncae
GGCGACCAGCACGGCGGCCGCGGCCGCCGTGGCGGTGAGCACGACCCCCGTCGGGCGCTCGGTGAGCAGGGCCAGCAGCACGCCCGCGGGCAGCATCGCCGCGAGCGCCGCCGACGACAGCAGCCCGGCGCCGGCCACCGAGACCGCCGCCTGCACGCCGTCGGCGCCGGCCCGCCGGAACGACCCCACCGTCACCGCGAACGAGGCGGCCGTGCCGGCGGGCAGCGCGCGGCCCAGCCCGTTGCCGACCAGCACGCAGCGCACGACCAGCGCGCGGGGGATCGCGGCGCCGGCGCGCAGCAACCCGGTGCGCACCACCTCGGCGTAGGCGACCAGGCTGGCGGCCTCGAGCACCAGGAGCAGCGCGGGCAGCCACCAGGTGGTGCGGGTGAGCCGCTCGGCGGTGCGCTCGAGCCCGGCCACCTGCGGCAGCAGCAGGTGCACGCCCAGGGCCAGGACCCCGAGCTGGACCGCCAGGCGCAGCGCCCGCCGCCGGTCGAGTCGGGCGCCCCCGTCCGGCGCCGCGCCGGCCCGCTCGGGGACGGCGGTCACAGGCCGTAGGTCTCCAGCAGCCGCAGCCACACCTCGCTGGTCGTCGGGTAGCTCGGCACCGCGTGCCACAGCCGGTCGACCGGGACCTCGCCCACGACGGCGACCGTCGCCGAGTGCAGGAGCTCGGCCACGTCGGGTCCGACGAACGTCGCCCCGACGACGACCCGGCGCTCCTCGTCGACGAGCAGCTGCGCCCACCCGCGGTAGTGGTCGTCGGTGACCGAGGCGCCCGCGACCTGCGCGACGTCGTACTCGACGACACGCAGTCGGGGGTGGTCGCGCTCGGCGCGCTCGCGGGTCGGCCCCACCCACGCCACCTGCGGGTCGGTGAACACGACCTGGGGGACGGCCGCGTGGTCGGCGGTGGCGGCCTCGGCCGACCAGTCGGCGGGCGCCTCGTGCGCACCGAGGTCGCCGCGGTGCCGGGCCAGGATCGCGCTGCCGACGGCGCGGGCCGCGTACTTGCCCTGGTGGGTCAGCGGCGCGCGGCCGGTGACGTCGCCCGCGGCGTAGAGCCAGTCGCTGCCGCGGGCCAGGCCGGAGTCGTCGACCTCGACCGCGCGGCCCGCGGTCACGCCGAACGCCTCGAGGCCGAGGTCGGCGGTGCGGGGCCGGCGCCCGGTGGCGACGAGCAGCCGGTCGGCGCGCACCTCCGCGTCGTCGGCCAGCGTCACCACGACGGCGCCGTCGCCGCCGTCCGCCTCGACGCGCGTCACCTCGGCGCCCAGCCGCAGGTCGACGCCGTCCTCGCGCAGGGCCTCGGCGACCAGCTCGCCGGCGCGCCGCTCGGCGCCGGCGAACACCCGGTCGAGCGCCAGCACGGTCACGCGGCTGCCGAGCCGCGCGTACGCCTGCGCCAGCTCGACCCCGACGACCCCGGCGCCGAGGACGACGAGCGAGGCGGGCACGGCGCCGGCCGACGTCGCCTCGCGGCTGTGCCACGCGTCGACCCCGTCCAGGCCCGGGACGGGAGGCGTCACCGGCTCCGACCCGGTGCACACGACCACGGCCGTGCGGGCCCGCAGCACGCGGTCGCCATCGTCGGCCACGACGGTCACCTCGCGCTCGCCGCTGACCCGGGCGACCCCCCGGACCAGGTCGATACCGGCGCCGTCGACCCACTCGACCTGGCTGGAGTCGTCCCAGCCGTGGGTGAAGGAGGTGCGCCGGTCGAGCACGGCCTGCACGTCGACCTCGCCCGTCACCGCCGCCGACGCGCCCTGGAGCCGCTTCGCGGCCGCGACCGCCTGGGTGGGGTGCAGCAGGGCCTTGCTGGGCATGCAGGCCCAGTAGGAGCACTCCCCGCCCACCAGCTCGGACTCGACCAGCGCGCAGCTGAGCCCGCCCGCGGCCACCCGTCCGGCGACGTTCTCGCCCACGGCTCCGGCGCCCAGCACGATCACGTCGAAGGTCTGCTCGTCCACCTGCTCGTCTGCGCTCACGGGGGGAGTCTGCCGTCCGGAACAACCGGGGGACACCGGTGGTTCACCTCATTGAGAGTTCAACAACCGATCTCCCGATGAGAGAGTGGTCCCCATGCAGTTCGGCGTGTTCTCCGTCAGCGACCTCACCACCGACCCGACGACCGGCCGCACCCCGACCGAGCGCGACCGGATCAAGGCGGTCGTCACGATCGCGAAGAAGGTCGAGGAGGTCGGGCTCGACGTGTTCGCGCTGGGCGAGCACCACAACCCGCCGTTCTTCTCGTCCTCGCCCACCACCACGCTGGCCTCGATCGCCGCGCAGACCGAGCGGATCGTGCTGTCGACCGCGACGACGCTCATCACCACGAACGACCCGGTGAAGATCGCCGAGGACTACGCGATGCTGCAGCACCTCGCCGACGGCCGCGTCGACCTGATGATGGGCCGCGGCAACACCGGCCCGGTGTACCCGTGGTTCGGCCAGGACATCCGGCAGGGCATCAACCTCGCGGTCGAGAACTACGCGCTGCTGCGCCGGCTCTGGGACGAGGAGGTCGTCGACTGGAAGGGCCGGTTCCGGACGCCGCTGCAGGGCTTCACCTCGACCCCGCGACCGCTCGACGGCGTGGCGCCGTTCGTCTGGCACGGCTCGATCCGCAGCCCCGAGATCGCCGAGCAGGCCGCCTTCTACGGCGACGGGTTCTTCCACAACCACATCTTCTGGCCGCCGTCGCACACGCAGCAGATGGTCGAGCTCTACCGGAGGCGCTTCGAGCACTACGGCCACGGCTCCGCCGACCAGGCGGTCGTCGGGCTCGGCGGGCAGGTGTTCATGCGGGCGAACAGCCAGGACGCCGTGCGCGAGTTCCGTCCGTACTTCGACAACGCACCCGTCTACGGCCACGGCCCGTCGCTGGAGGAGTTCACCCGGCAGACGCCGCTCACCGTCGGCAGCCCGCAGCAGGTGATCGAGCGGACGCTCGGCTTCCGCGAGTACGTCGGCGACTACCAGCGCCAGCTCTTCCTGATCGACCACGCCGGGCTGCCGCTGAAGACGGTGCTCGAGCAGCTCGACATCCTCGGTGAGCAGGTCGTGCCGGTGCTGCGTCGCGAGATGGACGCGCTGCGTCCGGCGCACGTGCCCGACGCGCCGACCCACGCCTCGCGCGTTGCGGCGAAGCAGGCGGGCGCCGCGGTGGCGGAGGTGCCGGCGTGACCACCCGCACCCTCGCCGTCGTGACCGCGGGTCTGTCCGTTCCGTCGTCGACCCGGCTGCTCGCCGACCGCCTGAGTGCGGCGACGGTGGACGCGCTGCGCGAGAACGGGATCGACGCGGTCGTCGAGGTCGTCGAGCTGCGCGAGCACGCCCGCGACCTGGCCGACCACCTGCTCACGGGGTTCCCGTCCGAGCGACTCGGCGAGGCGATCGCCACCGTCGAGGGCGCCGACGGCGTGATCGCCGTGTCGCCGGTGTTCTCGGCCTCGTACAGCGGCCTGTTCAAGACCTTCGTCGACGTGCTCGACAGGGACGCGCTCCACGGCGCCCCGGTGCTCGTGGGCGCGACGGCGGGCACCGAGCGCCACTCGCTGGTGCTCGACCACGCGATGCGGCCGCTGTTCTCGTACCTGCGCGCTGTGGTCGTCCCGACCGCGGTGTTCGCGGCCTCCAGCGACTGGGCCGGTGGCGACGAGGCCGAGGCCGCCCTCGGGGCGCGGGTCCGGCGCGCCGGGGCCGAGCTCGCCGCGCTGGTGGCCGGGAACGACCCCCGCGGACGCCGCGGCCCGTTCGCCGACGCCCCGTCGTTCGAGGACCTGCTGCGGGGAAGCTGATCCCGCTGCCACCGAGCGCCGCGTCCCACCTCGGGGACGCGGCGCTCGGTCGCGTCTCAGGCCGCGGCCGGGGCCAGCAGCTGCGCGACGAACTCGCGCGGCGTGGTGGTGGGACGACCGAGCAGCCGGGACAGGTCGCCGGAGTCGGTGCGCAGCTCACCCGCGGCCAGGCCGCGGTCGGAATCGGCGAGCACCTCGGCGTAGGGGCGGTCGAGACCGACCTGCACGAGCAGGTCGGCGTAGGCGTCCTGCGACAGGTCCTGGTAGGTGACCGGACGCCCGGACGCGTCGGCCACGGCGGCAGCGAGCTCCGCGAGCGTGAAGGCGGTGTCGCCGCCGAGCTCGTACGTGCGCGACGTGGTGTCGTCCGAGACCAGCACGGCCGCAGCGGCTCCCGCGTAGTCGGCGCGGGTGGCCGCGCTGACCCGCCCGTCGCCGGCGGCGCCGGCCAGCACCCCGCGCTCCACCGCGCCGGGGATCGACCCGGCCCAGTTCTCGAGGTACCAGGAGTTGCGCAGGAGGACGGCCGGCAGCCCGGACGCCGCGATCGCCTGCTCGGTCGCCAGGTGCTCCTGGGCGAGCAGCAGGCTGCTCGAGTCCGCGTGGACGATGCTGGTGTAGGCGAGCAGCTCGACGCCGGCGTCCTCTGCCGCGTCGATGACCGCCCGGTGCTGCGGCACCCGCTGCCCGGGCGTCGGGGACGACACCAGCAGGACGCGGGCCACGCCCTCGAGCGCCGCGCGCACCGACTCCGTGTCGTCGTAGTCGAGGCGCCGGACGACGACGCCGCGGGCGGCGAGGTCGTCGAGCGCGGTGGTGTCGCGGGCGGTCGCGACGACGTCGCCGGGCGCGACGCCGCGGGCGAGCAGGTCGTCGACGACGAGGCGGCCGAGGTGACCGGACGCGCCGGTCACGAGCAGGGTGGTCATGGGTTCCTCCGACGGTGGGTGGTGCTGTCGTCGGACTGAACCGGGCCGCGGCGCAGGTACTTCCCGTTGGAGAGTACCCACTTTCGAGTAAGGTACTGGCGTGAAGGTGAGTCAGGAGCTGCGGACGGTCTTCCCGGACGGGGTCTTCCCCGCGGCGTGCCCCAGCCGCACGGTGCTCGACCACGTGACGAGCAAGTGGGGCGTGCTGGTGCTGCTGGCGCTGTCCGAGGGCGAGCCGCTGCGCTGGAGCGAGCTGCGCCGTCGCGCCGAGGGCGTCAGCGAGAAGATGCTCGCCCAGACGCTGCGCACCCTGGAGGCCGACGGCCTGCTGCTGCGCGACGCCCGGCCGGTCGTCCCGCCGCACGTGGAGTACTCGCTCACGCCGCTGGGTGCCGAGCTCGCCGAGCGGCTGGTCCCGCTGATGCACTGGATCGCCACGAACGCCGACGAGATCGTCGGCGCGTCGGCGTCGCGCTGAGGGACGGCGTGCGCAGGGTCGCGGTGCTCGGCCCGGGAGGAGCAGGGAAGACCACGTTCTCCCGGCGGCTGGGCGCGGTGACCGGGTTACCCGTCGTGCACCTGGACGAGCAGCACTGGCGGCCGGGCTGGACGCCGACGCCGCGCGAGGACTGGCGCGCCTGGCAGGAGGAGCACCTCGTGGCTGACGGGTGCTGGATCGCGGACGGGAACTACAGCAGCACCATGGACGTGCGTCTGTCGCGGGCGGACACGGTGGTGCTGCTGTTCGCCCCGCGCGGGCGTCGGGTCCGTCGCGTCCTGCGACGCACGCTCGGCTCGCTGGGTCGCCCGGTGCAGGCGCCGGGATGTCCCGAACGACTCGACCCGGCCTTCGTGCGGTGGGTCTGGCGCTACGACCTCGACACCCGGCCGCGGGTGGAGGACGCAGTGCGGCGGCTGGCGGCCGCGGCGGACGTGCACCGTCTGACCTCCGATGCCGAGGTCGGGGTCTTCCTGCGGCGAGCCGCGCGGTCCTGACCCGTCAGGGCACGACGCGGGCAACCTCGCGCCGGCCACGCTCGAGCGCGCGTTCGCGGACGAGCAGGAACAGCGGGATCGCGAACGATGCCGCCACGACTGCGCACAGCACGAGGTAGACCCACGGACGACGGATGCCCAGCCGCCTCGACTCGGTGAGCACGAGGACGACGCAAGCGGTCGCGAGCACCACCAGGTCGAGCGACAGCGACAGCCCCGCCGGGCTCGAGGTCGCGTCGCGGACGAAGTCGAGAGCGCTGCC
Organism: Angustibacter speluncae; assembly: GCF_054777815.1. Lineage (NCBI taxonomy): Bacteria > Bacillati > Actinomycetota > Actinomycetes > Kineosporiales > Kineosporiaceae > Angustibacter > Angustibacter speluncae. Next base: position 5,994 of record NZ_BAAHAF010000025.1, read on the forward strand.
GTCGTGCTGCAGGTTGAAGGGCATGGTCAACGCGACGCCGGCGACGGCGAGAGCGCCGTAGAGGCACTGGCGCGCGACCGACCCGGGGTCGGGCAGGAGCGGGGTGGAGGTCACGGCCCACGGTCGCACGAGCGGGTCAGGGCGGGTCGGGTGCGGGCACGCGCCAGCGGCGTCCGGTGGCGCGGGCCTCGTTCACGTCGTCGTGGAAGGTGTTGCGCAGCAGCGTGTCCAGTGGGTGGCCGTGGTGGGCGGGTGGTCGGAAAGCGGGTCTTCCGGCGTGCACGTGCATCGTCCAGCCGCGGTGGTCGTCGGGTTGAGTGTGGATCTGGGTGTGGTGGCGGGAGCAGAGCAGCGCCAGGTTGTCGATCGTGGTGGGGCCGCCCCTGGACCACCAGATGACGTGGTGGGCCTCGCAGAGCGCCGGTGGTGCGGTGCAGCCGGGCCAGACGCAGCCACGGTCGCGCGCAGCCAGGGCGGCGCGCTGACTGCCGGTGGCGAGCCGTCCGAGCGAGGTCATCGCGATGACGCGTCCACCCTGGGTCTCGACCCGATCCAGGATCGCGTCGCACACCAGCCGGGCCAGCGTGCCCTGCGAGACCGACCGTCCGGTGGCGGTGGTGGCGGTCTGTTCGCTGGTGTCGACATGCACCACGACCCGCGGCACGCCCACGCGGAGGCCCTTCTGCTGGTCCGGCAGCCCGAACCACGCTGCAGCAGCCTGCGCCATCACGACGATCCCGTCGGCGCGGCGCTGGCCCCGGGTGCGGACGTCGACCACGCCGCTGTCACGGAGGTCGTGCCGATCCGCCTCGGCGATCGCGTCCAGCGTCGCGGTGAACGTCAGCCCACCGGCGGCGTCGAGCTGGCCGGACAGCAGTACCATCCCGGTCGAGTCCGTCGTGACCGCGACGTGGCGGCGTTCGTGGGCGTGCTCGTCGAACCGGTCGCTGCCGTCGGGCAGCAGCGCGTCGAGCAGGTGATGCGCCAGCTTGTCCGCGGTCTGCGGGTCCCACCCGGTGGCGCGCTCGGTGAGCTCGGCGTCGACCTCGGCGCGCCTCTCCCGCAGCACCTTCCGAGGGATGCGGTCGAGGCAGCGGCGGGCCACGTCGACGTGCTCGCGCGTCACCTGCCCTGCCGCCCACGCCTGGCCGAGGGCGCGCAGGTCACCGGTTGCGGGGCACGTGATGCCCGCGTTCTCCAGGTCGGCCTTCGCACGTCCACCGGAGACCCGGCACCGGTCGGTCAGCACCGCCTTCGTCACCGCACCTCGCCGGCCGCGGGCGTCGGGCGCCTCCCGCGACACCGACTCGCGCAGCAGCCTCGACTTCTGCGCGGCCAGCCGCGCCTCCTGCGCCGTCACCTCGACGATCGCCCCGTGCAGCTCGGCGTCGGTCAGCTGCCACACGGGCGCGGCAGCGAGGTCGTCGAGGCCGGTGGTGACGGCCGCGAGCGCGCCCGTCGCACCACCCGGATCCGCCCCACCCACGGCTCCCACCGACATGCCTCAACCCTAGAGGCGACCACTGACAGTCCCTCTGCCACAACCGATGTCGTTGCTCGATCTGCAGCGTCGAGCGAGGCGAACCCGCACTTCACGAGGCTCGCACGCCACGTTGGGTAGGTGATCGCCAACTGAACGTGGTGAACGAACGACCGAGGGGCGAGCGAGTCAGGCGGTACGGGCGCGACGACCCAGGCGCCGCCGGAAGGCCTTGCCGACGCCCCGGGCGACGTTGCGCGCCGCCCACGCAGGCGCCTCCTTGGGCGAGACGTCGTTGGGCAGCGACAGCGTCACGACCTGCTTCCACGCCGAGTAGACCTGCTGCGGCAGCGTCCCGGTGACGTAGGTGAGCTCGTAGCGCTCGAAGATCTCCTGGATGCGCGGCGCGATCCGGCCGTACCGGTTGCTCGGCATGTCCGGGAACAGGTGGTGCTCGACCTGGTGCGACAGGTTGCCGGTCATCAGGTGCATCGCCCTGCTGCCGCGGATGTTGGCGGAGCCGAGCATCTGCCGCAGGTACCACTCGCCGCGGGTCTCGCCCTCGATCGAGGCCTTCGCGAAGGTCTCGACGCCCTCGGGGAAGTGGCCGCACATGATCACCGAGTGGGTCCACACGTTGCGGACGAGGTTCGCGACGACGTTGGCACCGAGGGTGTGGAAGAACGACGGACCGGACAGGACCGGGTGCACCACGTAGTCCTTGGTCATCTGCCGGCCGATCTTGTGCAGCACCTTCCTCGCGTTGGCGCGCATCGTCGGGTCGTCCATCGTCCTGCGGGCCATGTGCTTGCCGAGCTCGAGGTCGTAGGCGGCGATGCCGTACTCGAAGACGCACATGTTCATGAAGTTCCACAGCGGCTGCAGCAGGTACGCCGGGTACCAGCGCTGGTCCTCGTCGACGCGCATGATGCCGTAGCCGAGGTCGTTGTCGCGGCCGATCACGTTGGTGAAGGTGTGGTGCAGCTCGTTGTGGCTGTGCTTCCACAGCTCGGCGGGGGAGGCGTTGTCCCACTCCCACGCCTGCGAGTGGATCTTGGGATCGCGCATCCAGTCCCACTGGCCGTGCATGACGTTGTGGCCGATCTCCATGTTCTCGAGGATCTTCGCCACGGACAGGCCGACCGTACCGACGACCCAGGCCGGCGGGAACAGCGAGAACAGCAGCACCGCGCGCGAGCCGAGCTCGAGCCCGCGCTGCCAGCGGATGACGGCGCGGATGTAGTCGGCGTCGTCCTGGCAGCGCGAGTCCATGACCTCCTGGCGCAGCGCGTCGAGCTCACGGCCGAGCTGCTCGACCTGCGCGGCGGACAGGTGCGCGGTGGGGTCGGGCTTGCCCGATCGCTTCGGGACGTGCCGGCGCTCGGTGGTCGTGGTGGCCAGGCGGGAGTTCAGGGTGGGGGCGCTCACGGTCGGTCTCCTCAGAGGTCGATGTCGCAGGGGCCGGCCGCGGCCGACACGCAGGTCTGGATGCGGATGCCGTCCTCGGGCACCGCGGTGGTGAGGTCGCCGGTGCGCAGGTCGCGCACCGCGCCCTGGCGCAGCGGGACGACGCAGCCGAAGCAGATGCCCATCCGGCAGCCGGACGGCATCAGCACGCCCGCCTCCTCGCCGGCGTCGAGCAGGGTGGTGGCGCCGTCGGCCTCGACCGTGGTGCCGCTGCGGGCGAAGGTGACGGTGCCGCCCTCGGCCTCGTTCACCACGACCGGGCGGAACCGCTCGGTGTGCAGCCGCTCGGTGAGACCGGCTGCGGCCCAGTACTCCTCGACGGCGTCCAGCAGGCCGGTCGGCCCGCACGCCCAGGTCTCGCGCTCGCGCCAGTCGGGGACGATCCCGTCGAGCTCGGCCGGGACGAGCACGCCCTCGGTGTCGGTGTGCCGCTCGACCAGCCGCAGCCGCCCGTCCGCGGCGAGCGCGCGCAGCTCGGCCCCGTGGGCGACGTCGGCGGGCGTGGGGGCAGAGTGCACGAGCACGACGTCGTCGAGCTCGTCCAGATGGCTGCGCAGCATGCCGAGCACGGGCGTCAGGCCCGACCCGGCGGTGACGAACAGCGCCGGACCGCGGTGCCGGCCGAGGACGAAGTCGCCGGTGGCCTGGTCGAGGTGCACCAGCGTGCCGGGCCGCAGGTCGCGGACGAGGTGGTTGCTCACCCGTCCGTCCGGGATCGCCTTGACCGTGATGCCGAGCAGCCCGTCGGGGGCGGACGGGACGGACGTCAGCGAGTACGCCCGCCAGTGGCGGACGCCGTCGACGTCGACGCCCACCCGCACGTACTGCCCGGCGACGTGACCGCGCCACGAGCGCCCGGGCCGGATGACGACGGTCGCGCTGTCGCGGGTCTCGGCCCGCACGGCGACGACGCGGCCGCGCAGGTCGGCGCTGGCGCGCAGGGGCGCGACCAGGTCGAGGTAGTCGGCGGGCACCAGCGGGGAGGCCACGGCCTCGGCCACGCGGGCGAGGAGCCCGGCGGCGGGGGCGAGGGCGCGTCCGGTGCGGGACGACCGGGAGAGGAGCAACGTCACTACGCAACCGTAACCTACGATCAAGTAAGTTACGACTCCGTAGCCCAGGCGTGGCGCGGCTCACAGCGCGTGACCCGGCACGAGCCGTGCAGCCGGACGCGTGTCCCGGACCGGGGCGACCGGTTCGTCCACCTATGCTCGAGGACGTGACGGCGAGCGACGCGCACCCGGTCCACGACGGGCTGACCCTGCGCGAGACCCGGGACGGCGACGTGCCGGCCGTCGTGGCGCTGCACCTGGCGCACCTGCCCCACGGGCTGTTCCCCCGCCTGGGTCGCGGCTTCATGGCGCGCTGGCACCGCACGTTCCTCGGCGCCCGGCACGGCGTGTCCCTGGTCGTCGTCGACGGCGACGAGCGGGTCGTCGGCTTCCTGGCCGGCGCGACCGCCCAGCGCACGCACGTGCGCACCGTGCTGGCCGAGCAGAAGCTGTCGCTGGCGCTGGCCGGGATCCGCGCCCTGGCCGTGCGTCCGGGCGTGGCCCTGCACTTCGTGCGCACCCGCGCCCGCTCGTACCTGCGTCGCCTGCTCGGCGTCCAGCGCGTCGCGGCCGCGCCCGCCCCGGCTGCCACCGCACCGGCCACCGCACCGGCCACCGCACCGGCCACCGCCGACGCCGACGTGGCCGTCGTGACCGCGCTCGTCGTCGACCCCGCCGCGCGCGGCCGCGGCGTCGGCGCCCGGCTGGTCGGGCGCTTCGTCGACCTGTCCGCCGCCGGCCCGGCAGACCGGGCCGAGCTCATCACCCTCGACGGCGGGGACGGCGCGCGCGAGTTCTACGAGGGCCTCGGCTGGACGCTGGCGGGGACCCGGGCGAACCGGGACGGCCAGGCGTGCCTCAGGATGGAGCTGACGCTCCCGGTCACGGCGACGGTGGGGGAGGCAGTCCGGCCGTCCGGCCGGCACGCGTGAGGGGTGAGGTCCGGGTGGTGACGCGACGGGTGGTGCTCGGCGCCGCCGTGGCCGCCGCCCTCGCCGGCTGCGCGGGCGACCCGTCCGCACCCCCCACCAGCACCCCGCCGGGCACCGGCGGCACCGACCCGACCACCCCGGACGCGGGGCCCACCACGACCGCGCCCACGCCGACGGCGTCCTCGACCCTTCCCCCCGTCGCCGCCTGGACCCCGGGTGCCGAGGAGCCGTTCCCCCAGCTCAAGCAGGCCGCGACCACGTTCCTCGAGCGCGCCGGCACCTGGGACGCCTCCGGCCAGGGCACGCCCGAGGCCGTCGCGGCCCGCCTCGTCAGCGCGGGCGTGCGGGCCGACGTCGCGGCCACGGCGGCCGTGCTGGCCGCGCCGGACGCCGAGGGCTCGACGCTGCGCATCGGCTACCCCCAGAGCGGCGGCCAGACGCCCACCGACGCGAGCGTGATGACCTCGTTCACCCAGACCCTCCAGCGGGCCGGGACGGTCGAGGAGCGCGAGCTCACCCTCGACGTGCGGGTGCAGGGCGGCGGGGCCGCCTGGGGGGCGATCGGCATCGTGCCGCTCACGCCGCTCGCGGGGCCCGGGACGCTCGGGCCGAACGCCACCGCCGTGCTCGAGAACCCGCGCATCCGGCTGCCCGGGGCGGCCGAGGCCGACCTGCGCACCGGCGCCCTCGACGAGACGATGCTCGGCATCCTGAACGGGCTCGGGCAGCGGTACGAGCTCGACGTCGCGGTCTTCTACGACGGGCACCCGCCGCACGTGTTCGCCACCGACCGGGTGTCGAACCACCACGTCGGGCGGGCCGTCGACATCTGGGCGGTCGACGGGCGCAGCGTGGCCTCGCTCCGCGGCGACACCGCGTTCCTCGACCCCGTCCTCGTGCTGGCGGCCCAGCTCGGCGCGACCGAGATCGGCAGCCCGTACGACCGCAACGGCCCGAAGGGCGGCTACTTCACCGACGACGCCCACCAGGACCACCTGCACGTGGGCGTCAGCGCCGGACGAGCGGCGGTCGTGCCGTGACCGCGACGACCCCGGACCCGGTGCCCGCCGCCGAGCCGTTGCCAGCCGCTGAGCCGGTGCCCGCACCCCAGCGCCGCTGGCGGCTGGCGACCGCCGTCCTCGGCGCCCTGCTCGTCCTCGCGCTGGTGGCGCTCGCCGTCGTCGCGCTGCCGGGCCCCCGCCCGGGCGAGCGCTCGCCCGAGGTCGGCTTCTCGCGCGACATGATCGTGCACCACGAGCAGGCGACGACGATGGCGTTCCAGGTCATGGACGCCAGCGACGACCCCGACATCCACACCCTCGGCGTCGACCTGATCAAGAGCCAGGCCGAGCAGCAGGGCATGTTCCTGGCGTGGCTCCAGACCAACGACGTCCCCAGCACGTCCGCCGTCCCGCTGATGTCGTGGATGCACGAGACGGGCGGTGACCACCACTCGCAGATGGAGCCGCCTCCGACGACCGGCACGCTCGCCGAGCAGAACGCGGCGGCGATGGCGTCGATGGGCATGGCGAGCGAGGACGAGCTGCTCGAGCTCGGCACCCTCGAGGGCCGTGACGCCGAGGTGCTGTTCCTGCAGCTGATGATCCGCCACCACGAGGGCGGCGTGCTGATGGCCGAGGACTTCGTGGCGGTGTCCGAGGACCCCGCGCTGCGGCCGATCGCCGACGCCGTGATCACGAGCCAGAACCGCGAGCTGCGCATCATGACCACCCTGCTGCGCGAGCGCGGCGTCGAGCCCTGAGCCACCGGCCGGTCGTCGCGCCCGCACGGGGCGCGCGTGCCAGGCTCGCCGCATGACACGCCGACGCGGCCGCACCGCCACCGACGGGGACGACGGGGCGACCACGACCACCGCGCCCGCCGCCCCGCTCCCGCCCGACACCCGCGCCGGCACCCGCGCCGACGGCTCGTCCGGCGACCGGGGGCGCAGTGAGCTGTGGCGGGACGCCTGGGGGCGCACCGCCACCCGCAGCGCGCAGACGCTCCTCGTCCTGGCCATGGTCGTGGTCGTCGTCTGGGCGGGCGTGCAGCTGCGGCTGCTGGTGGTGCCGCTGCTGCTGGCGATCCTGATCGCCGCGGCGGCCAGCCCGCTGGTGCGCCTGCTGACCCGGTGGGTACCTCGCATGCTCGCGGTCTGGATCACCCTGCTCGCCTTCTTCCTCGTCCTCGGCGGGATCGTCTTCGGCGTCGGCACCGCGGTCCGCGCGCAGTGGCCGGAGCTGGTCGAGGGCGCCACCGGCGGCCTCGAGGAGCTGCAGCGCTTCCTCGCCGAGGGGCCGCTCGGCATCGACCAGGAGCAGATCGACTCCGCGGTCGCGCAGCTGGGCGACGTGGCGTCCGGGGCGCAGGTGCAGGCCGGGGCGATCACCGGCGCCACGCTCGTGGTCGAGGTGCTCGCCGGCCTGTTCCTCGGCATCGTGCTGCTGTTCTTCCTGCTCAAGGACGGCGCGCGGATCTGGGCGTTCGCCCGGTCCTTCCTGCCCGCCCGCCACGGCGAGCGGTACGACCGGGTCGCGGACCGGGCGGTCGAGGTGCTCGGCGGCTACGTGCGCGGCACGGCGATCATCGCGTTCGTCGACGCGGCCGTGATCGGCATCGCGCTGGTCGTGCTCGGGGTGCCGCTCGCGCTGCCGCTGGCCGTCGTGGTGTTCGTCGGCGCGTTCGTGCCGCTGGTGGGGGCGACCGTCGCCGGTGCGCTCGCGGCCCTCATCGCCCTGGTGAGCGACGGCCCCGTCACCGCGCTCATCGTCGTCGGCGTGGTGATCGCGGTGAACCAGCTGGAGGGCGACCTGCTCGCGCCGGTCGTGCTGGGCCGCAGCCTCAGCCTGCACCCGCTCGCGGTGCTGCTCGCCCTCACCGCCGGCACCATCGTCGCCGGCATCGTCGGCGCCATCCTGTCGGTGCCGTTCGCCGCCGTGGCGTGGGCCGCGGTCGAGACGTGGCGCTCGCCCGGCGGTGCCGAGCAGCCTGCGTCCGGACGCAAGCAGCGCACGGGACGCACGGCCGCGCGCACCGGCTGAGCGCCGCATGCGCGCCGGGCACCGGGGTAGGGCGCGCCCATGACGTCGCTCTGGCACGACCAGGGGCCGGTGCCGGCCGACGACCCGCTCGGCCCTTCGCACGACGTGGTGGTCGTCGGCGCCGGGCTGACCGGCCTCACCACGGCGCTGCTGCTCGCCCGCGGGGGCTGCTCGGTCGCGGTCGTGGAGGCGCGCGGCGTCGGCGCGGTCACCACCGGCGGGTCGACCGCCAAGGTGACCGTGCTGCAGGCACCCGGCTGTCGACGGTGCTGCGCCACCACTCCCGCACCGTCGCCGCGGCGTACGTCGACGCGAACACCGAGGGTCTGGCCTGGCTCCGGCGGTTCTGCGAGACGCACGGGGTCGACCACCAGGACCGGCCTGCGGCCACCTACGCGGCCGACCGCGGCAGCGGCCTGCGGCAGACGGCGCACGAGCACGAGGTGGCGCTGTCCCTCGGGCTGCCGGTGCGGTGGGAGGACGACCTCGACGTCCCGTTCCCGACCGCCGGCGCGACGGTGCTCGACGGCCAGCTGCAGGTGCACCCCGTCGAGCTGCTCGCCGCGCTCGCGTCCGAGCTGCGTCGGCACGGCGGGACGGTCTCCGCCGGTCGCCGCGTGACCGGGGTGTCGACGGGCGGCAGCTGCCGGGTCCGGCTCGACGATGGCACCGAGCTCGCGGCCGGCACCGTGGTGCTGGCCACCGGCGTGCCGGTGCTCGACCGCGGGCTGTACTTCGCCAAGCTCGAGGGACAGCGGTCCTACGTCGTGGCGTTCGACGTCCCGGCACCGCCGCGCGCGATGCTGCTCGGGGTCGGCGACCCGTACCGCTCGCTGCGCGACCTGCCCGGTGCGGACGGCGACCGGCTGCTCGTCGGCGGCGAGGGACACGTCGTCGGCCGGACCGGCTCGGCCGCAGCAGGTCCCGCCCGGCTGGTGGAGTGGACCCGGCGCTGGTTCCCCGAGGCCGTGCCCGTGCGCACGTGGTCGGCGCAGGACTACTCGGCGGAGGACGGCGTGCCGACGGTGGGCGCGCTGCCGCGCAGCGGTGGTCGCGTGCTGGTCGCCACCGGCTACGGCAAGTGGGGCATGGCGAACGGGGTCGCCGCGGCGCTCGAGCTCGCCGCCGGCGTCCTGGGTGGCGACCGGCCGTCCTGGGCGGAACCGCGTGCGCACCGCCTCACGCTGCCGCACACCGCCGCCCAGGTCGGGCTGCTCAACGCCAAGGTCGGGCTGCAGGTCGCGCAGGGCGCCGCCAGGGTGGCGCGCCGGGTGCTGCCCGCCGACGTCGACGAGGGGCAGGGCGTGGTGGGCCGGCTCGGTGCCGTGCCGGCAGCGCGCTCGACGGTCGACGGCCGCAGCTGCACCGTGTCGGCGCTGTGCACCCACCTCGGCGGCGTGCTGCGCTGGAACGACCAGGAGCGCTCCTGGGACTGCCCGCTGCACGCCTCCCGGTTCGCGCCGGACGGCGCGGTGCTCGAGGGGCCGGCGACCTCGCCGCTGCGCCGGCTCGACGAGGCGGCGGCGGACGGCTGACGCCAGGCGGTCGGACCGGACCGGCGGTCAGCCCATCAGCCGGCCGACGAAGAACAGCGCGATGACCACCACCACCAGCACCACGGCGCCGATGACGAGCGCCGGTGCCGCGAACGTCCGCCGGCCGGGACCCGGTGAGGCACCGCCGGTCTCACCCGTCCCGGAGTCGGGCGGCGTCTCGCCCGGCGGCACGCCGCCACCAGGCTCCAGGCCGGTGGAGTCGGACGGGTCCGGGTCCGGCGGGGTGGAGGTCATGACTCCACCCTGCGCCCGCTGCGGCCGACGTGCACGTCAGGACCGCCCGACCACCGCGACGGTGCCGGCGGCGATCTCGAGCTCCTCGCGCGCCGCCAGCACGAGGGTGCGGGCACGGGCCCACGGCGCGCTGACGTCGACGTCCGGCACGACGCCGTCGTCGATCGACCGGTCCATGCCCACGCCGAGGTGGGGGAGGCGCTCGACGAGCCCGTGCAGGAAGTGCGAGGAGCGCTGGGCGACACCGCCGGTGAGCACCAGCACGTCGAGCCCGCGCAGCGAGGTCGTCATCGCGGCGACGGCCGCGGCGACGCTGCGCAGCTGCACGTCGAGCGCGAGCGCGGCCTGCTCGTCGGGCAGGCGCCCCTCGAGCTCGCGGTGGTCACCGGTCCCCGCGAGGCCGGTGAGACCGCCTGCGCGGTCCAGCCCCTCGTGCACCTCGCGGCTCGACAACCCGCCGTGCTCGAGCAGCCACAGCAGCAGGCCGGGGTCGACGCTGCCCGAGCGGGTCGCCATCACGACCCCCTCCATCGGCGTGAACCCCATGGTGGTGTCGACGGAGCGGCCGTCGAGCACGGCGCAGACCGACGCGCCGGACCCGACGTGCGCCACCACCACGCGGCGGGCGTCCGGCACCATCTCCAGCGCCCGTCGCGACGCGTACGCGAACGACAGGCCGTGCGCGCCGAACCGTCTGAGCCCGAACCGCTCCCGCCACTCGCGCGGCACGGCGTAGGTCGCCGCCGCGGCAGGCAGGTCGCGGTGGAAGGCGGTGTCGAAGCACGCGACCGCGGGGACGCCCGGCAGCGCCCGACCGGCGGCCTCGACCCCGCGCAGCGCAGCCGGCTGGTGCAGCGGCGCCAGCGGCACGAGGTGCTCCAGCGCGGTGACCAGGGCGTGCGTGACGGGTTCGGGCTCGACGTGCTCGGCGCCCCCGTGCACGAACCGGTGGCCGACGGCGTCGACCCCGCCGACCTGGTCGGCCAGCGAGGCGATCTCGTCGGTGCCGGCGTCCAGGGAGCCGTCGCCGGCGGCCAGCACCTCGCCGTCCGCGACGACGTGCAGCTTCAGGCTGCTCGAGCCCGCGTTGACCGTCAGGACCCGCATCGTCGCCCCCGTCCCACCCCGGTCACCCGGTCCACCGCCAGCCGGTGACCTCGCGCAGGTAGATGAGGGGCTTCACCAGGTCGGTCCACGACGCGCGCAGCTCGAAGACGGTGTCCTCCGGTGAGAGTCGCTGCTGCGCGTAGCGGCCCTACCCGGGCCCGGCCGGGTCATGCGCGGGTCGTGCGGGGGTCGTGCGGGGGTCGTGCGGGGTGCGCGCGGCTCAGCCGGACGTGCCCTCGGGGCCCTCGACCGGCGTGGTCTCGTCCGGCAGCGACCGGGTGGCGACGAGGTGCTCGGCGACGTCGCGCAGCTTGGTGTTGCCCGAGCGGCTGTACCGCACCAGCACCTCGAACGCGCGCTCGGCGTCGATGCCGTGCCGCTCCATCAGCACGCCCTTGGCCTGGCCGATCACGTCACGGCTGACCAGGGCGAGCTCGAGCTGGCGCACCTGCGCCGAGGCCGACGCGGCGGCCGACAGGTGCGCGACGACCAGGGCCACCGCCTCGGCCGACCGCTCGGTCAGCGCGCCGGCGGTCGCACCCAGCACCCCGACCCGTCCGACCGCGCGCCCCTTGACGCACACGGGCGCGTAGACGGTCGCGTGCACCCCCAGCTCGCGGGCGCGCGCCGCGAACCGGGGCCAGCGCGTGTCGGCCTGCGCGAGGTCGTCGACGGCGAGCGGCGCCTCGCCGGCGAGGACGTCGACGGCGGGACCCTGCGCGAGCTCGGTCTGCACCTGGTCGACGGTCGTCGCGAGGGGGTCGCCGTACCGGGTCCAGCCGTCGTCGTGCCGGAGCGCCACCGAGGTGTGGGCCGCACCCGGGACCGCCTGCAGCAGCAGGGCGACCGAGGTGGCGACGAGGCCGTCGAGGGACCCCACCGCGTCGGTCGGCCCGCCCGGGCGGCCGCCGTCCGCCTGCCGAGCGTCGATGACGCCGTCGACCACGAAGCCCTCCACCAGAGTCGTTCCCGGGTCGAGGACCTCGGGGCGGGTACCGGACCCGCGACAACGACCGCCGGGCTTCTCGAGCGGACGCGCGGACGGCACCGGACGAACAGGTCCGGTACCGACGACCGAGAACCTACCGGACGACGCCGACACGCACCCACCTGACCTGACGGTGGGTGCGGCGTGTCGCCGCGTCAGCGACCGCGCGGGGCGGGGGCGGGCAGCGCCCCGGTGCGGGTGACCTCGTCGGCGATGTCGCGCAGCTTGCGGTTCAGGGTGCGGCTGGCCTGCACCAGCTGCGCGAAGGCGGCGTCGGACGTCAGCCGCCCGTGCGCCATCAGGATGCCGACGGCGGAACCGATCTGGCGCGAGCTCTCGAGCGCCTGCTGCAGGTGCGCGACCTCCTCGGCGTTGAGGTGCGCCTCGACGGCGAGGCCGACGAACGGCGCGAACAGCGCGGCGACGGCGAGGTCGTCGGAGCCGAACGCGCCGGGCCGGTCGGCGTAGAAGTTCAGCGCGGCCCGCCGCTCGCCGTCCTCGAGCTGGACGCGGACGGCCAGGATGCTGCGCACGCCGATCTCGTCGGCGCACCGCGGGCCGAACACGGGGTAGCGCGAGTCGGTGGCCACGTCGTCGACCACCACCACGTCGTCCTCGGCGGCGGCGTCGATGCACGGCCCCTCGCGCAGCGAGTGCTGCAGCGCGTCGACCTCCGTGCCCACGTCGCCCACGGCCACCACGCTGGTCGGGCGGCGGCCCGCGCGCAGGAGGGTGATGCCGCTCCAGCCCGCCGACGGCACCGCCCGCGCCGCGAAGCCGAGCACGCGCCGGGCGTCGAGCCGGTCGGTGGTCGCGCTGTCGACGAGCACCTGCACCAGTCGGCGGGCCGCCTCGACGACCTCGCCCTCCTGGTTCGCACGCCCGTCCTGGAAGGTCGCGCCGTCCTCCGACGCGGTGCCGTCCAGGTACGCGGCACCGTCCTGCTGCGACCACGTCGCGGACCCACCGCCGTCGGTCGTCGTCCACCGACGGAGACCCTCCAGGGGAGCCCGACCGTCCCGGGTGCTCTCCTCGACCACGCCGTTCCTCCTCGTGCTGCGGCGCGCGGGCGACCGTCAGCCCGCGACCGAGAGACCGCTCACGAGGAATCTACTTCGCGGCAGGCCCAGCACGCGTCTCGGACTCACCCGCAGGTCCTGCGGGGGCACGTCGTACCGCAGGTCCTGGGCGAGGGCCCGCACCGAGCCCCGGAGCAGGGCGGTGGTCGCCCACTCGCCGGGGCAGCGGTGGCCGGTGGCGTGGTCGCCCCCGCCCTGCGGGACGAGCTCGTGCGGGTCGACCGGTCGGTCGCGGAACCGGTCGGGGTCGAACCGGAAGGGGTCGGGCCACGCACGCGGGTCGTGGTCGGTGCCGAACACGTCGAGCAGCACGCGGCGCCCGGCGGCGAGCCGCACGCCGTCGACCACGGCGTCGCGCACCGGCCGGGCCGCGAGCGCCGGCACGAAGGGCGCGCGACGACGCACCTCGAGCACGAACCGCTCCAGGTCGTCGTCGCCGTCGCGGGCGTCGTCGCGCACCCGGGTGCGCCACACGGGGTGCTCGTGCAGGGCCATGGCGGCGAACACCACCAGCCGGTCGACGGCGACCGCCGGGCGCAGCACGTTCAGCAGCTCCACGCCGGCGGTGCGCTCGGGCAGCAGCAGGCCTGCGTGGTCGCGGTGCGTGGACACCGCCGCGAGGGCGCTGCCGTCCCGTGGGACGACCGCGCCCGACCGGACGGCGCCCACGAGCGCCGCGGCCCACCGGTCGCCGCGGCGGCGGGCGAGCCGGCCCCGCACGTGCCGCGGACCGATCCCGGTCGCTCCCTCGACCATGTCGCGCAGGGTGCCTGCGAGATCGGGCGGCGCCCGCTCGTCGGGCACGCCCGCCCACGCGCAGACGTTGCGGCAGAGCACGTCGGACGCGACCTCGAACAGGGCGCCGTCGACGGGGCCGCCCTCGGCCAGGTGCCGGCGCCACTCCCGCCGCACCGCGTCCTCCAGGGCGGCCACCCGGGACGGGGACAGCACGTCGAGGAACATCGCCTTGCGGTGCCGGTGCGCCTCGCCGTCGAGTCCGTGCACGGCGCCCTCGCCGAACAGCACGCCCGAGATGCGGCGCGGCACGGCACCGGTCCGCACCATCAGGTCGGTGTCGTAGAAGGCGCGCGCCCCTTCGCGCCCGCGGAGCAGGACGTGGCGCAGGCCCCCGACGCGCACCGGGACGGCGTCGCCTGCCCCGGTCGGTGCGGGAGCGGCTGGTGCGGCTGGCGTCCGGCAGCCGCGCGGCGGTGGCCGACGGGTCCGGGGACGTAGCCGAGGAGGTGGCGTCCGCGGTGCGCGAGCAGGTCGGGCGCCGTCGGGCCGAGGTCGTCGACGGGTGGTCCGGTGCGGTGGGCCGCGGCCGGGAGGCCACCCAGGGCCTGGACGACACCGCGGCCGTGCTGGCGCGGGGCCAGGTCGAGGAGCTGCTGCTCGACGAGCAGGCGCTGGGCGACCGGTCGCTGTGGGCGTGCGGCGACCCGCGCCACCTCGCGGCCCACCACGAGGACCTGCCGCCGGGAGCGGCGGACCGTGGCGCCCGGGTCGACGCCGCCACGGCGATGGTGTGGGCGGCCGTCGGCACCGGAGCCGGGGTGACGCTGCTCGACCGCGACGACGGCGGCCCGGCGCCGGCCGACGGGTGCGGTGCGGTGCTGCGGTGGGTCGACGACGCGACGCCGACCGAGGGCGTCCCGGCCTCACCTGGCCACGGGCAGTAGGGCCGCGCCGTCAGGGCGGCGTCAGGGCGTCGCGCGCCGGGCGGCCGCCGGTGCGTCGTCGGCCACGTGCAGGACGTCGGCGCTCTGCACCGCGGGCTGGGGATCGGCCAGCTCGAGCCCCGCGTCGTCGGTGACGTCGACGGCCACGAGGCCCACCAGGGCGGTGCCCTCGTGGTGCACGGGGAACGCGTGCAGCCGCCAGCGCTCGGCCTGCAGCACGGCGTCGGCGCCGGGCACCTGCGCGGGCGGCACGACCACCGTGAAGCGCGCCTCCAGGCCACCGCCCCGGGTTGCCGCAGGCGCCGGACCGCAGGATGCTGGCGGCAGACCTCCCTCGGGTCTGCGCTCCAGCACCGTGGCGCGACGTCCACCGCGTCTGGAGCCCCACGTGCGCACCGCCCTGCTCAGCACGTCCCCCTCGTCCCTGCGCCACCTCGACCTCGTCGCAGCGCCACCCGGCCTGGGTGACGCCCTCGCCGCGCAGGCGGCCGGCCACCAGGTCACCACCGACGTGCTCGACGGCGACGTGCTGCCCGACTCGTGGTCGACCGGCATCGGTCGGCTGGCCGCGACCGTCGTGGAGCGGCACGGCGACGCCGACCTCGTGCACGCCCTCGACGTCGTCGCGGCCGCCGCGGCGATCGCGGCCCGGCGCGAGACCGGCACGCCGGTCGTCGTCCTCGCGCAGCCGGCATCGGCGCGGCCCGGCCCGGCTGCCGTGCTGTGGCCGCTGGTCCTGCGGGCCGCCGACGCGGTGCTCACCCCGACCGCGGCCGACGCGGAGGTGGTGGCTCACCACGGCACGCCCAAGGACCGCGTGGTGCAGTGCCTCGACGGCGCGCTCGTCGCCGACCGGGTGTGTGCCGGTTCCGCGCCGATGCACGACGAGATCGACTGCGACGACTACGTCCTCACCATGTCGGGCGTTCCGGCCGACTCGCGCGTGCTCCTGGACCTCGTCCGGTCGACGCGGCGCGCCGGGCTGCGGCTCGTCGTCGCCAGCCCGGACGAGCGGGACCGCGACCGCCGGACCCGGCTGGTCGAGGCGGTCGCCCGGGCCGGCGACGCCGGGAGGGTCGAGTGCGTCGGTCGGCTCGAGGCCGCCGAGCTCGTCGGGGCCGTCGACAGGAGCGCGGCCGTGGTGGCGACCCGCAGCGACCCCTCGTCCGCGCTCTCCGCGCTGGTCGCGATGCACCGGGCGCGCGCGGTCGTCGCCCTGGACGGCGCCGCCGCCCGCACCGCCGTGCTGGACGGCCTCACCGGCCGGCTCGGCGACCCGCACGCCGCGGGCCGGCTGGGCCGCGCCGTCGAGGAGGTCGGCGCCGGGCGGTTCCGCCGGCTCTCGTGGGGCGTCGCGGGCCGCGACCGGGTGGAGTCCTGCTACGCGGCCGACGTGGTCGGCGCGCAGGTGGAGCGGGCCTGGGAGGTCGCGGTCGCCTGAGCGGCGGTCCTGTCGTCGAGCTGGGACCGCAGCCGGGTCAGGCACTGCGAGATGATGCGGCTCACCTGCATCTGCGTCACGCCGATCCGCTCGCCGATGGCCTGCTGGGTCCACCCGCCGTAGTAGCGCAGGGCGAGCACGAGCATCTCCCGCTCGGGGAGCGCCTCCAGCAGCGGCGTGACGGTCTCCGACCGCAGCAGCTCCTCGAGCTCGAGGTCGGTGGAGTCGTCGCGCTGGCGGGGGTCGGTGTCGGTCGACGGTGCGTCGACGCCGACCGGGGCGTCGAGCGAGTGGGTGTCGTACCCCTCTGCAGCCGAACGCATCTCGGCGAGCTCGTCGACGCCGACGCCGAGGTCGGTCGCGAGCTCGCGTGCCGTCGGGGCGCGCCCGAGGTCCTGCTCCAGGCGCGACGACGCGACCCGCGCCCGGGCGCGCAGCTCCTGCAGGCGCCGCGGTGGGCGCACGTCCCAGCCGTGGTCGCGGAAGTGCCGACGCAGCTCGCCGGTGATCGTGGGGACCGCGTAGGCGCTGAACGCCGGGCCGCGCCCGGGCACGTAGCCCACGACCGCCTTCACCAGGCCCAGGTAGGCCACCTGCACGAGGTCGTCGACGGGCTCGCCGCGGTTGCGGTACCGGAGCGCGAGGGATCGCGCCAGGGGCATGTGCTCGCGCACGAGGTCGTGGTCCATCGCTGCTCCCGGATGCAGTGCGTGCTGCGGAGGCGGCGACGTCTTGACCGTCCACGTCCACTCCACCACCGTTCGCCGGGCGGGACAACCGGAGCCCGCGGGTGGGAGCGCGCATGCGACCCGGGCACCCGGGTAGCACCCCGGAGAACCCCCACCCCTCAGGAGGACACCACCGTGAGCGACGACAACCGCACCGCCGCCCAGGACGAGCAGCAGGACGACCGGCGCAACCCGCAGCAGCGTGCGGTGCCGGGCGCCCCCGGTGTCGAGCCGCCGGCGTCCGACGAGCCGACCGAGCCGCGGGAGCCGTTGCCCGCCAAGCCGGACCAGCGCGGGGCGGCGCTGGTGTCCCCGACGGGCACCCCGACCGGGGCACCCGTCGACTCCCGCGCCCAGTCCGGTCCGCGGCTGACGACCGCGCACGGCATCCCCCTGCGCGACACCGACCACTCGCTCAAGGCGGGCGCACGCGGCCCGGTGCTGCTGCAGGACCACCACCTGCGCGAGAAGATCTCGCACTTCGACCACGAGCGGATCCCCGAGCGCGTCGTGCACGCCCGCGGCGCGGCGGCCCACGGGGTGTTCACCTCGTACGGCACGGCCGCCGGACTCACCCGCGCGAGCTTCCTGCAGCCGGACGTCGAGACCCCGGTGTTCGTGCGGTTCTCGACCGTGCTCGGCTCGCGGGGCTCGGCCGACACCGTCCGCGACACGCGGGGTTTCGCGGTCCGCTGGTACACCGACGAGGGCAACTTCGACCTGATCGGCAACAACATCCCGGTGTTCTTCATCCAGGACGCGATCAAGTTCCCGGACGTCATCCACGCCGGCAAGCCGCACCCCGACCGCGAGATCCCCCAGGCGCAGAGCGCCCACGACACCTTCTGGGACTTCGTGTCCCTCCACACCGAGGCGCAGCACCACGCCATCTGGAACATGAGCGACCGCGGCATCCCGCGCTCGTACCGCACGATGGAGGGGTTCGGCGTCCACACCTTCCGGCTCGTCGCCGCCGACGGCAGCACGACGCTGGTGAAGTTCCACTGGAAGCCCCGCGCCGGCGTCCACTCGCTGACGTGGGAGGAGGCCCAGCTGCTCGCGGGCAAGGACCCGGACTTCCACCGCCGCGACCTCGCCGACGCGATCGAGAGCGGTGCCTTCCCCGAGTACGAGCTCGGGGTGCAGACCTTCCCCGACACCCCGGAGCAGACGTTCGAGGGCATCGACCTGCTCGACAGCACCAAGATCGTCCCCGAGGAGCTCGCGCCGGTGCAGCCCGTCGGGGTCATGCGGCTGGACGCCAACCCCCGCAACTACTTCGCCGAGACCGAGCAGGTCGCGTTCAGCATCGGCAACCTCGTGCCGGGTGTCGACGTCACCGACGACCCCCTGCTGCAGGGCCGCCTGTTCTCGTACCTCGATACCCAGATCACGCGCCTCGGTGGGCCGAACTGGAACCAGATCCCGATCAACCGGGCGCACGCGCCGGTGAACGACATGCTGCGCGACGGGTTCCACCAGGACGCCGACCACGTGGGCGTGGCGCCGTACCGGCCGAACTCCCTCGACGGGGGTTGTCCGTTCCTCGCCGGCGAGGCGGGGTTCGTCGAGGTGCCGCAGCCGCTCCCGGAGGGCGCGGTCAAGGAGCGTCGCAACCACGCGACCTACGACGACCACTACAGCCAGACCCGGATGTTCTACCGGAGCCTCACCCCGGTCGAGCAGGAGCACGTGGTGCAGGCCTACACGTTCGAGCTCGGCAAGGTGTACGAGCAGGTGATCAAGGAGCGCCAGCTGCAGTGCCTCGCGGAGATCGACGCCGACCTGTGCGCTGCCGTCGCCGACGGCCTCGGCCTGCCGGCTCCCGCCGCGACGCTCGAGGTGCCCGACGTCGACCCCAGCCCGGCGCTGCGCCAGGTCGGGGAGGAGTGGCCGGTGACCGGGCGCGTCGTCGGTGTCGTGGTGCGTCCCGACACCCCGGTCCGCGACGTGACCGCCGTGCAGGAGGCCCTGCTGGCGGAGGGTGTCCGCACCCTGGTGATCGCGCCGCGCGGGGGTCTGCTGGACGGCCAGGTGCCCGTGCAGCGCAGCTTCCTCACCGCCACCTCGGTCGAGCTCGACGCCGTCCTGCTCGCCGGCTCGCCCGCGACCGGGGGCGACGTGGTGCCGGACCGCGACGCCAAGGCCGGGGCGGCGACCGCGCTGGGCGTCGACCCGCGGGTGGCGCTGCTCCTCGGCGAGGCGTTCCGCCACGCCAAGGCCGTCGGCGCCTGGGGCGACGCGACCGCCGCCTTCGCCGCGGCCGGGGTGCCGGACGGGGCGGCCGGTGTGGTCGTCGCGGACGACCCCGTCGCGGTGGCCACCGCGGTGACGACGCTGCTGCGCCGGCACCGGGCGTGGGAGCGGTTCGAGGCACCGGTCCCCGACGCGAGGGCGTGAGGTTCGTTGCCGCTCGACGCGTCGCTGACCTTCGTCGGCACGGCCACGTGCCTGCTGCGGCTCGGACCGTTCGCGCTGCTGACCGATCCCAACTTCCTGCACCGGGGCCAGTACGCCTACCTCGGCAAGGGGCTGGTGTCGCGGCGGCTGACCGAGCCGGCGATGGAGGTGGGGGAGCTGCCGCCGCTCGACGCGGTGGTGCTCTCCCACCTGCACGGCGACCACTTCGACCGGGTCGCCCGGCGCGGCCTCGACCGCGCGGTGCCGGTCGTGAGCACCCCGCACGCGGAGCGGCGGTTGCGGCGCAGCGGTTTCGAGGTCGACGGCCTGCGGACCTGGGAGGAGCACGTGGTCGAGCGGGGCGACCACCGCCTCACGATCACCTCGGTGCCCGGCGTGCACGCGCACGGGCTGCTCGGCCGTCTCCTGCCGCCCGTGATGGGCTCGGTGCTCACGCTCGAGGACGGCGTGCACCCGCGGTTCCGGCTGTACCTGACGGGCGACACGCTGCTCGGGGCGCACCTCGACGAGGTCGCGGAGCGGTTCCCCCACCTCGACGCGGCGGTGGTGCACCTCGGCGGGACGCGGGTGCTCGGCGCGCTGGTGACCCTGGACGGCGCCGGCGGGGTCGAGCTGCTGCAGCGGGTGCGTCCGGCTGCCGCGGTGCCCGTGCACTACGACGACTACACCGTGTTCCGTTCTCCGCTGGCCGACTTCACCCGCCGCTGGGCCGAAGCAGGTGACGCCGCGACGACCGACGTGCGCGTCGTGACGCGCGGCGACACCGTGCCGCTCGGCGCCGGCCACACGGCCCAGCACCCCTGACCCGTCCCGAGAGGTGACCCGTGACGACACCCGACACCCAGCCGACCGACGAGCACGCGCCGAACCCGGACCACCCGGTCAAGCCCGACAGCCCGAAGGACCTGTGGACGCCGACCTGGCGCTACTCGCTGCAGCGCGCCGTCCGCGAGTTCAGCGCCGACAACTGCCTCGACCTGGCCGCGGCGCTCACCTACTACGGGGTGCTGGCCATGTTCCCCGCCCTGCTGGCGATCGTGTCGCTGCTCGGCCTGGTGGGGCAGGACGCCTCGTCGATCGACACCGTGCTCGCGCTCGTCCGCGACGTCGCACCCGCGGACGTCGCCGGAGCCGTCGAGCCGGTGCTGACCGGTCTGACCGAGCAGCGAGGTGCGGGTCTGGCGCTCGTCCTCGGTCTGGCCGGCGCCCTCTGGTCGGCATCCGGGTACGTCGGCGCCTTCGGGCGTGCGCTCAACCGCGTGTACGAGGTGGAGGAGGGGCGCCCTTTCTGGAAGCTCCGCCCCACCATGCTCGTCGTGACGCTCGTGCTCCTGGTGCTGGTCGTGCTGCTGCTCGTCCTGCTGGTGGCAGGTGGCCCGGTGGCCGAGGCCGTGGGGTCGGCGATCGGCCTGGGCAGCACGGCCGTCACCGTCTGGTCGATCGCGCGCTGGCCGCTCATCGCCGTGGTGGTGGTGGTCCTGGTGGCGCTGCTCTACCACCTGACCCCGAACGTGAAGCAGCCGAAGCTGAGGTGGATCAGCCCCGGCGCGCTGCTCGCCATCGTCGCGTGGCTCGTGGCCTCCGCGGCGTTCGCGCTCTACGTCGCGAACTTCTCGTCGTACGACCGCACCTACGGGTCGCTCGCCGGAGTCGTGGTGTTCCTGCTCTGGCTCTGGATCACCAACCTCGCCCTGCTGCTCGGCGCGGAGCTCGACGCCGAGATGGAGCGTGGGCGCGAGCTGCAGGCGGGCCTGCCCGCGGAGCAGGTCATCCAGCTCCCTGCCCGCGACTCCTCCGCCGCCGACAAGAAGGCCGCCAAGGAGGCCGAGGTCGTGGCACGCGGACGCATGCTGCGCGAGCAGCGCGCGGAGGACCTGCAGCGCGAGAAGGCATGAGTCGCAACGCGGTGGGTAATCGAGGCCTGTGCGCAGCAGCCGCGGGGGCGGCACCGCGCGCCAGACCCCTACCGAGGAGGACCACGTGAGCCAGACGGCGCACCAGACGGCAGAGGCCGGCAAGCAGGTCGGCAGCACGGTGAAGGAGCAGGCCACCGAGGTGGTCGGCCAGGGCAAGAGGGAGGCCAAGGACCTGCTGGGCCAGAGCCGCACCGCTCTCTACGACCAGACCCAGCAGCAGCAGCAGCAGGTGGCGGGCAAGCTCCGCACCCTCGCGGACGACCTCAGCTCGATGGGCGAGTCCAGCGAGGGGCAGGCGGGCGACCTCGTGCACGAGCTCTCGTCGCGCACAGGGCAGCTCGCCGACTGGCTCGAGCGCGAGCCGTCGCAGCTGCTCGACGACGTGACGTCGTTCGCACGACGTCGGCCGGGTGCGTTCCTGGCCGCAGCACTCGGGGCGGGACTCCTCGTCGGGCGTCTGGGGCGAGGGGCCAAGGACGCGCACGAGGACGGTGGGGACGCGGCGTCGGCCGGGCGGCACACCGCCCCCACGACCGGCGTCGCGCCCCTGCCCGCCGACCCCGCACCGGTGGTCGGCGCGGGCGGCGTCCCGGGCACCGTGGCCGGCGCCCAGGGCGACCCGCTGTTCCCGGAGTCGGGGTCGGCCGGCCTGTCCGGACCCGGCGCGGGCGGCACCGCGGCGCCCCGTGACGGCCTCAGCGGCCCCTACGACGACCCGCTGCGATGAGCGAGCACACCGCTCCCCGCACGGGGAACGAGCAGCCGCCGAGCATCGGCCAGCTCCTGGCCGAGGTGACCTCGGACCTGTCGACGCTGGTGCGGCAGGAGATCGCCCTGGCCAAGGCCGAGGCGCGCGAGCAGGCGAAGACCGCAGGTGGCGTCGCCGGGTCGTTCACCGGGGCCGCCGTGGCGGGCCAGCTCGCGCTGGTCTTCGTCTCGGTCGCGCTGTGGTGGGGCCTCGGCAACGCCATCGGCCGCGGCTGGTCGGGCCTGCTGGTGGGGGTCCTGTGGGCCGTCGTCGCCGCCGTGCTGGCACTGGTCGGGCGCAAGCAGGCGCGCGACCTGCGGGGCCTGCCGCGCACCAAGGACAGCCTCCAGCACCTGCCGGACGCCGCCCGGGGCAACGAGCCGGGCCACTCGCGCGAGCCCTCCGACGCCGACGTCGCCCGACGTCCGGCGTCCCGATGAGCACGTCACCGCAGACGGAAGGAACGGACATGACCACGAGCAGCAACGACCCCGACGAGATCCGTCGCGAGATCGAGCGCACCCGAGCCGATCTCAGTGAGGACGTCAACGCCCTCACGCACGAGGTGCGCCCGTCGACGATGGTGCGCCGCCGCACCGCCGGGCTGCGGGGCGCCGCCGGTCGGGCCAAGGAGGCCGTGATGGGCACCGCCCACGACGTCGGTTCCGGCGCCAAGGGCTCCGCGCACGGCGTCGCCGCGACCGCCTCGGACGCCGCGAGCGGTGTGCAGAGCGCCGTCACCCAGGCGCCGGGCGCGGTGAGGAGCCGCACGCGGGGCAACCCGCTCGCCGCCGGCCTGGTGGCCTTCGGCGTCGGCGCGGTGATCGGTTCGCTGGTGCCGAGCACCGAGAAGGAGCGGCAGCTGGCCGACCAGGCCAAGGACGCGGCGCAGCCGCTGGCGCAGAAGGCGAAGGAGGCGGGCCAGCAGGTGGTCGAGGACCTCAAGGAGCCCGCGCAGCAGGCGGTGCAGTCGGTCAAGGAGACCGCCCAGGACGCCGCCTCGCAGGTCAAGGACGAGGCCAGGGACCAGGCGCAGGAGGTGCGCTCGTCCGACGGGCCGCAGGGGTCGACCGGCGGCACCGGCCGGTACTGACCGCCGGCACCACGACCGACGACCTCCCACCCCGAGCCGATCGGGTGGGAGGTCGTCGGCTGCCTGGTCCTCGGTGGACCCGGGTCCTCGGTGAACCCGGGTCCTCGGTGACGAGTCGGCGCCTCAGTCGGTCTCGGGGCGGTTGTGGCGCTCCGGGTCGAGGATGTCGGGGTCGGCGTCCGGGTCCTCGTCGGGGTCGTAGTCGTCGCCCTCGCTGTTGGTGCCGCCCTCGTCGCCGTCACCACCGGTGTCGTCGTCGCGGCCGCCGGCGCCCGGGAGCGCGGTCCAGGCCGGCGCACCGAGCGCGTCCACGCCGATCTGCTGCGCGTGCGCGCGCTCGAGGGCGGCGAGGTCGACGTACTCCTCGCGGTCCTCGTCGGGCGCCCAGCCCTCGCCGGGCGCCCACTCGTCCTGCCTGGGGTCGGTCACGTCCACGGGTCCCATGGCGGCCTCCTCGCCGGTGCGGCGCCAGTGCGCGCCTCGCGGTGCGATCCCTACCCCGCCGGAGCCGGTCCACACCCGGCGCCGCTCGGCGCGCGCCGGGCGACGGCCGCGCCTACGGTCGGGACATGACGACGAACGACGACGGCACCACTGCCGCAGGCGGGGTCGGCGACCCCCGCAAGGACCCCGAGGACTGGACGACCGGCGACGAGCCCGCGACCGGCCCGCAGCTGAGCTACCTGCAGACGCTGGCCCGCGAGGCGGGCGAGGAGGTCCCCGACGACCTCACCAAGGCCCAGGCCTCCGAGCTGATCGACCGGCTGCAGTCCACGACCGGTCGCGGGGACCAGGGCTCCTGACCGGCCGATCCGGGTCGCGTCGGCT
Source organism: Angustibacter speluncae (assembly GCF_054777815.1). Taxonomy (NCBI): domain Bacteria; kingdom Bacillati; phylum Actinomycetota; class Actinomycetes; order Kineosporiales; family Kineosporiaceae; genus Angustibacter; species Angustibacter speluncae. The sequence continues at coordinate 29,787 of NZ_BAAHAF010000025.1, forward strand.
GCGCGTGGTCGCGGCACCGCGACGTCCCGAGGGCGTCGTGCTGCTGCTGCACGGCGGCGCCGGCCGGGCGGAGCCGACCGCCGTGAGCGCGGTGCAGCCGTCCGTGCTGCGGATGGTGCCGGTGGCCCTGCGGGTGGCGGCTGCGTCCCGCGGCCGCCTCCTGGTCGCGCGGGTGGTGAACACCTACCGGGGGTGGGACGCCACGCGCACTCCCGTGCAGGACGCCGTGCACGCGCTCGACGAGCTCAGCGACCGGTACGGGGAGCTCCCCGCGTGCCTGGTCGGGCACTCGCTGGGCGGTCGCGCCGCCGTGCGCGCGGCTGCGGAGCGCACCCAGGTCCGCGGTGTCGTGGCGCTCGCGCCGTGGGTGCACGCCGACGACGGCCGCGGCCTGCGCGGGCGCCGGGTGCTCGTGGTGCACGGCAGCCGGGACGCCGTCGCGCCGGAGGGGCGCGCGCTGGCGATGGCACGCGCCCTGGCCGACGAGAACGACGTCGGCGTCGTGCGGCTGGCCGAGGGCGGGCACGCCCTGGTCCGTGAGCAGGGCGTGGTCGACGCCCTGGCCACCGACTTCGTGCGCGTCGTCCTGCTCGGGCAGCAGCCGCGCTCCGACCTGCTGCGCCGCCTCGCGGCGGGCGAGCACGCGGTCACGATCTGAGCGCCGCGGTCAGACCGAGCGCCGCGACCTCGCCGCCGAGGTCGACGCGACGACGTCGGCCGCCACCTGCCCGAGCGTGCGCCCGGTCGTGCGGGCGAGCCGTCCCAGGGTCCGCCACGCCTGCGCGTCGGTGCAGCCGGTGCGACCCATCACCACGCCGCAGGCCCGGTGCAGCACGGCGTCCTCGGTGCCGATCGCGACGACCCGCGGCGTCGGGCCGGTCCGCCGGGCGTGCTTGCGGGCCATCATCTCGGCGTCGGCGTCGGCGAGCAGCGCCGCCGGCGGCTCCGCGGCGAGGGGGCACCAACCCACGCTGACGCCCACCCGCACCACGAGGTCCGCGTCCACCCGCACCGGCCGCGACACCGACCGCTCGACCCGACGGACGAGCGCAGGCGCGTCGTCTGCGGTCGAACCCGTTGCCACCAGCGCGAACTCGTCGCCCCCGAGACGGGCGACGAGGTCGCCGCGGCGACTGAGCCCGCGCAGGCGACGACCGACGGTGCACAGCACCAGGTCGCCGACGCGGTGGCCGTGCAGGTCGTTGACCGCCTTGAACCGGTCGAGGTCCAGGAGCAGCAGCACACCGCGGACCGCCGCCGGATCGCCCGGTGCGCCGACCGCGACGTCGTCGAGGCGGCGCAGGAACCCGCGGCGGTTGAGCACGCCGGTCAGGTCGTCGGTCTCGGCGAGGACCCGCAGCAGCTCGAGCTCGTCGAGCGCCGGTGCGACGGCGGTGGGGGAAAGGGGGGACGTCTCCACGGCTCTCCCGGGATCGAGGCGCGGACGCCTGCGGCCACCGGGGGCTCGAGTGGTGCCGGGACTGTACCCCGCCACGGCGGGGCGCGGAACGGTTTCCCACGACGCGGATGGGACGCCCGCCGGCGGGTAGTTACCAGCGACGACCGTCGGCACCCGGCCGCGCGGATCCACCCGGAGGTCCCCATGTCGACCACGACGGCTCGCACGCAGCGTGGCTCCCGCTCGCCCGTCCAGCTGGCGGCGCTGCTGTCGGGCGCGGCCTTCCTCCTCGTCGGGGTGCTGGGCTTCGTGCCCGGCGTCACCGGCGACTACGACTCGCTGCAGGTGGCGGGGCACGAGTCGCACGCGATGCTGCTCGGGATCTTCCAGGTCTCGGTGCTGCACAACGTGGTCCACCTGCTGTTCGGTGTCGCGGGTCTGCTCATGGCCAGGACATCGCGGTCCGCGCGGACGTTCCTCGTCGGCGGCGGCGTGGTCTACCTGCTGCTCTGGGTCTACGGGCTCGTGGTCGACCGCGAGTCGGCCGCGAACTTCGTGCCGCTGAACGAGGCCGACCAGTGGCTGCACCTGGTGCTCGCGATCGTCCTGCTCGGGGCCGGCCTGCTGCTCGGGCGCGACCGCGCCCGCGGCACCCACGGGGTCTGAGGACCGGGCCGTCCGGTCGCGCGGCGCGGCCGGACGGTGCACCCTCGTGCTCGCTGGATCGGGGGAGGACGACAGGCACCCGGAGGGCACCGTGGCAGACCACCGCAGGGACGAGCACCGGCGACAGGGTCGCGACGAGAGCGCCGAGGAGCGGGCTGACCGGAACTGGAACGAGCTGCTGCAGGAGCTGCGGGTCACCCAGACCGGGGTGCAGCTGCTGACGGCGTTCCTGCTGACGCTGCCGTTCCAGTCGCGGTTCGGCGACCTCGACGACTTCCAGCGCGCGGTCTTCGTGGTCACGGTGGTGCTCGCCGCCCTGGCGACCAGCCTGCTGGTCGCGCCCGTGAGCCTGCACCGGGCGCTGTTCGGACGGCGCCAGAAGGGCCGGCTCGTCCGCACCGCGCACCTGCTCGCCCAGGCGGGTCTGCTGGTCCTGGGGCTGTGCGTGACGAGCGCGCTGCTGCTCGTCTTCAGCGTCGTCCTCGGCCGCGAGACCGCGTTCGAGCTGGCCGGCGGGACGCTCGCCGTGCTCGTCGTGCTCTGGCTCGTGCTGCCGATGGTGCTCCGGCGGCGGAGCCCGGTGGGGGAGTGAGCGCCGTCAGGGGAACCGTCGCCGGCTGACCGGACCCTCCCGCACCAGCCGCCGCAGGTCGTCGGCCACCCGGCGCGCTCGCAGCGGCGGGCTCGTGCCCGCGCCGCCGGCGGCCATCGCGGTCACGACCTCCTCGAGCACCGTCCGCGCCGACCGGGTCGGTCGCCAGCCGAGGACGTCGCGGGCGCGGCTGCTGTCGAGCAGCGGCACCCGCTCGGCCAGGCGCAGCCACCCGGCGTCGAGCGGCTGCAGGTGCGCGCGCCAGCTGAGGTCGACGGCCGCCTTCGCGACGGCGAACGGCACGTGCACCGTCGGTGCCCCGAAGGCCTCGCCCACGTCGCCCGCGTCGACCTCGCCGGCGCCGACGTTGAACGCGCCGCCGGGACGGCGCTGCAGCGCCGCCAGCAGGGCCGTGGCGACGTCGTCGGCGTGCACCACCGGCACGAGCAGGTCGCGGGGGAGCGGGAGCACCGGCACCCGGCGCAGGGCCGCGGAGCGCACCAGCAGCGGGGCGCCGTACCGCAGCAGCCCCGAGGCGGCTGCGGCCTGGCCGACCAGCGCGGGGCGCACCCGCGTCACCACCGGGGCGGACGGGCCGCGCTCGAGCCGGTCGAGCAGGTCCTCGGCCGCCACCTTGTGCGCGCTGTACGCCGAGCCGGGGACGCCGCGGCGCGGCCAGTCCTCGGCGACCTGCCCGCGGTGCGTGCGCGGCGAGTAGGCGCCGACCGACGACACGTGCAGCAGGTGCGGCACCGCCCGGTCGCGCACGGCGTCGGCCACCATCGCGGTGCCGCCGACCCCCAACCGGGCGAGGTGGTCGACCCGGTGCGAGGGCTGGAACCCCCAGGCGAGGTGCACGACGGCGTCGGCCCCGTCCACGGCGTCCTGCACGTCCGGCAGGCTCGCCGGGTCGGCGAGGTCGACGGCGCGCCAGTGCACCCCCGAGTACGGCGCGGCCTCCGGCGGCGGGCGGCGGACGAGCCCGGTGACGGTGTGCCCGCCGTCGGCGGCGAGCAGGTGCAGGAGCGCGGTGCCGACGTTGCCGCTGGCCCCGGTGACGGTGAGTCGCATGCGGGCGCCCTACCCGCGCGGATCGCGCGCATGCCCGCTGGTCGGGCGGGTAGGGCGCCCGCACCGGCGCGACCGCGCCGACGCACCCGGACCCGGAAGGTGGACGACGTGAACCAGCCCGCCCAGCAGCAGGACCCGCCCGGCGACCAGCGGTCGATGGACCCCGTCCCGGACTGCGGCGAGGAGTCCTACGTCGGCCACGGCCGCCTGGAGGGCAAGGTCGCCGTCGTCACCGGCGGCGACAGCGGCATCGGGCGCGCGGTCGCGATCGCCTTCGCCCGCGAGGGCGCCGACGTGGTCGTGTCGTACCTGTCCGAGGACCAGGACGCCGACGACACCGCCCGGTACGTCAGGGACGCCGGTCGCCGGTGCGTGCTGGTGCCGGGCGACGTGTCGTCGGCGCAGCACTGCCGCTCGATCGTGCAGAAGACGGTGGACGAGCTGGGTCGCGTCGACGTGCTGGTGTGCAACGCCGCCTTCCAGATGAGCCACGAGACGCTCGAGGAGATCAGCGACGAGGAGTGGGACTTCACCCTCGCCACCAACGTGTCGTCGATGTTCCACCTCGTGAAGGCGGCCCTGCCGCACATGGGTGAGGGCGGGTCGATCATCGGCAGCTCGTCGGTGCAGTCCGACCAGCCCAGCCCGCAGCTCGCGCCGTACGCCGCGACGAAGGCCGCGGTGGCGAGCCTGGCGCAGATGCTCGGGCCGCGCGGCATCCGGGTCAACAGCGTGGCGCCGGGCCCGATCTGGACCCCGCTCATCCCGGCCACCATGCCGCCCGAGAAGGTGGCCGAGTTCGGCACCGACACCCCGCTCGGCCGCCCCGGGCAGCCCGCCGAGCTGGCACCGGCGTACGTGCTGCTCGCGAGCGACGAGGGCAGCTACATGTCCGGGTCCCGCGTCGAGGTCACCGGTGGCAAGCCGATCCTGTGAAGCCGGAAGGGTCGTGTTCTCGTCTGGCGGATCGGCCGACTTGCATGCAGACTGAACGAAACCCGGCGAGGTCCAACGACGTGCCGTCGCACCGGGTGGAGAGGCCTGGAGGCTTCCGTGAGCAGCATGCTCGAGGCCGGTTCGCCCGGCAGCACGACCCGTAGCACCGGTCCGCGTGCGTTGCGGACCGCGAACCCGCCGGTGGAGGCGCTCGACCGCGTCCTGGCCACCGCCGCCGACCTGGCCGTCACGGGCCGCCAGGTCGACGTTCGCCACCTGGCCCTGCTCACCTGGCTCGAGCCCGAGACGATCGAGGCCTGCCTCGACCACCTCTGCCGCTCCGGCCGGCTGCTGCGCATCGGGCCGCGCGGCCAGCAGTACGCGTTCCCCAAGGACCGCTGGCCGCCGCCCGAGGCGTCCCTCGGGGCCGTCCGGCACTGATCCCACCCTCCGCGGGCGCGTCGCGTGCGGCGCGCCCGCGACGGGAGTAGACCGGTGACCGTGACCGGGACGCGTTCGACGCCAGACGGCTCGACGCTGGCCGACGTCCGCGGTGCCGCGAGCTCGCACCGCGGCATGCTGGCGCGCCGGGCGGTGCTCGTCGGCCTGGGCGCGGTGGTGGTGGCCGGTGCCACCGGTGCCCTCGGGGTGCACACCGCCACCCGCTCGGTGGCCGGCGGCGGGTGGCGCACCACGCTGCGCTACCCGCGCCTGGCCCGGGCCGGTCTCGACGTGACCTGGCAGGTCCGGGTCGACGCGCCCGAGCCCTTCGGCCCTGACGTCTCGCTCGTGCTGGCCGTGACCGGCTCGTACTTCGAGCTGTTCGAGACCCAGGGGTTCTTCCCCGAGCCGGAGTCCGAGTCGCGTGACGCGACCTGGCGCTACCTCGAGTTCGCGCCGCAGGAGGACAGCACCGAGCTCGTCGTCGACTTCGACACCTACGTGCAGCCGGCCGCCCAGGTCGGGCGCGACGCCGCGCTGCGCGTGCTCGTCGACGACGAGCAGGTCGGCGAGCTGTCGTGGACCACGACCCTGCTGCCCTGACCACCGCCACCGACCCACCAGGAGACCGCCGTGGAGATCGTCGTCCGGGCCGCCGTCGTCTTCCTCGTGCTGTGGCTCGTCACCCGCGTGGTCGGCCGCTCCACGCTCGGCGAGCTGAGCACCTTCCAGCTGGTGCTGTTCGTGACGATGGGCGACCTCGTGCAGCAGGGCGTGACCCAGCAGGACTTCTCGCTGACCGGCGCGGTGCTGGCCGTCAGCACCTTCGCGCTGCTGACCGTCGCCATCTCGTGGGTGAACCTGCGCTGGCCGAGGGCGCGCACCTTCACGCACGGCATCCCCGTGGTCCTGGTCGACGGCGGTGAGCCGGTGGCGCGGACGATGCGCAGCGAGCGCATCACGCTCGACGACCTGTACGCCGCCGCGCGCGAGCAGGGCATCGAGCGGCTCGGTGACGTCCGTCTCGCCGTGCTCGAGGCGGACGGGCGGATCAGCTTCTTCCAGCGCTCCGGCCAGGAGCAGGAGGGGGCGCCGGAGAAGCCGCCGGTCGGCTGAGCACGCTCACCCGCCGAGCACGGTCAGCCCAGCGCCTCGTCGAGGTTCACCGCCGCGCTGATCAGGCTGAGGTGGGTGAACGCCTGCGGGAAGTTGCCGAGCTGGTCGCCGTTCAGCCCGATCTGCTCGGCGTACAGCCCCAGGTGGTTGGCGTAGGTGAACATCTTCTCCAGCGCGACGCGGGCGTCGTCGTGGCGCCCGGCGCGGGTCAGCGCCTCGACGTACCAGAACGAGCAGAGCGAGAAGGTGCCCTCGTCGCCGTCGACCCCGTCGGCGTCGCCGTCCTGGTCGTAACGCCGCACCAGGGTGTCGGTGACCAGCGACTCCTCCACGGCGGCCAGCGTCGACAGGAAGCGCGGGTCGTCCGGCGCCACCAGCTTCACCAGCGGCATGAGCAGCACGCTGGCGTCGAGCGCGTCGTCGTCCTCGGCCCGGGTGAAGGCGCCGCGCCCGTCGTCCCAGCAGCGCTCCATCACCCGTGCGTAGATCTCGTCCCGCACGCCCTGCAGACGGCTGAGGTCGCCCGGCAGCCCGCGACGGCGCGCCACCCGCATGAACCGCTCGACGGCCACCCAGCACATCACCCGCGAGGTGGTGTGCGGCCTGGTGCGGCCGCGCACCTCCCACATGCCGGCGTCGTCGGTGTCCCAGTGCTCGGCGACCCACTCGACGATGCGGGTCAGGTCCTGCCACGCGTCGTGGCTGATGCCGGGGCCGTGCTTGTCGAACAGGTAGACCGAGTCGACGACGTCGCCGTACACGTCGAGCTGGAGCTGGTCGGCCGCGGCGTTGCCGACGCGCACCGGGCGGGACCCCTCGTAGCCGCCGAGGTGGTCGAGCTCGCGCTCGGTCGGGTCGCCGCCGTCGAGGTCGTACACGACGCGGAGGGGGCCGAGCGCCGGGTCGCGCCCGTCGTCGTCCTGGCCGAGGCGCTCGGAGAGCCAGCGCACGAACGCGCGCGCCTCGTCGGTGAAACCCAGTCGCAGCAGGGCGAACACGCTGAACGCGGCGTCCCGGAGCCAGACGTAGCGGTAGTCCCAGTTGCGCTCCCCGCCGACCTCCTCGGGCAGGCTCGTCGTGGGTGCCGCCACGATGCCGCCGCTCGGCTCGTGGCAGAGCAGCTTGAGCGCGAGGGCGGAGCGCTCGACCCGCTCACGCCAGCGGCCGGTGTAGGTCGATCGCCCGATCCAGGCGCGCCAGAACGCGGCAGTGGCCTCGAACAGCGAGTCGACCTCGTCGGCGCAGGCGCGCACCCGTTCGTCGGCCGGCATCACCTCGAGCACGAACAGCGCCGAGTCGCCCTGCCGCAGCGCGACGTCCGCGACGACGTCCGGGCCGTCGAGGTCGAGGTCGACCGACGCGGACAGGCCGAGCACCAGCTCGCCGTCGCGCAGCAGCACGCCGTCGTCGACGCGTTCCGGCTCGGGCCGGAAGGCGCCGTACTCCGGTCGTGCCGCCACCCGGACGTCGAGGTGCGCCTCGCCCCGGACGCACACGAGGCGCCGGACGAGCCGCTGCCGGTGGTCGGGGTCGCGCTCGCGCAGGACCGGCATGAAGTCGTGGACCTCGCACACCCCGTCGGCGGTGAGGAAGCGCGTCACCAGGATGTTGGAGTCCGGGTGGTAGTACTGCTGGGTCCGGACGACCTCCTGCCGCGGCCAGACGGTCCACGAGCCGGCGTCGGCGTCGAGCAGCGAGCCGAACACGCTGGGGGAGTCGAAGCGGGGCGCGCAGAACCAGTCGACCGTGCCCTCCGAGCCCACCAGCGCCGCAGTGCGCAGGTCGCCGACCAGGCCGTGGTCGGCGATCGGCAGGAAACCCCGGGCGGAGCGGGTCGGGTTCACGTGAGGTGCCACCCGCCCGTCGGCAGGGCGAGTGCCTCAGGCGGGCCCCACGAGCCCGCCTCGTAGCGGTGCACCGGCGGCGGGTCCTGCACGAGCGGTTCGCAGACGCCCCAGCGCAGGTCGGCCTCGTCGTCGCGGACGAACCACGTGCGGTCGCCGTCGAGGACGCCGAGCAGGACGCGCTGGTAGGCCTCACCGGTGTCGACCTCCAGGTGCTGGTCGAGTCCGCCGACGCGGCGCAGCGTGATCGTGGAGGTGTCGGCGGCCAGCGCCTTGCCCGTCCGCAGGTGCACCGGCACCCCCTGCCAGCGCGGGTGGTCCAGGTGCAGCCGTGCGGCGACGAACGTCTCGACCTGCGAGTCGTCGTCGACGTCGTCCTCGTCGCGGTAGCCGTCGTACTGCCCGTAGACCGCCTCGTCGACGCGCAGGGGTCGGACGGTGCGCAGCGCGGCCACCCGCGCGTCGCGCACCGACCGCTCGGTGGCGGGCTCGGTGACGTCGTCGGCCGCGAGGCACGACACCAGCCCGAGGAGGTGGTCGACCACCATGTCGCGCAGGCACCCGGTGTCCTCGTAGAACGAGCCACGGCCCTCCATCCGCAGCGTCTCCGGCACGTCGACCTGCACCTGCGCCACGTGCTCGCGCCCCCACCACCCCTCGGGGTCGGGCGCGCCGGTGAGCAGCTCACGGGCCGTGCCACCGGCCAGGAAGTGGTCGACGCGGTACGTGCGGTCCTCGGGCACGACGGCGTGCAGGTCGTCGCGCAGCGCGCGCCACGACCCCAGGTCGAGCCCGAACGGCTTCTCCAGCACCAGCCGTGCGCCGTCGAGGAGGCCGGCGTCGTGCAGGGCCGACGTCATGCCGCGCACGGCGTCGGGCGGCACCGAGAAGTAGGTGACGACCTGGGCGTCCCCGGCATCGGCCGCCAGCGCGCGCACGTGCTGCACGAGGCCGTTGACGTCGTCGTCGTCGGCGTCGGCCGTGCGGAACCACATCCGCTCGAGCAGACGGGCCAGCACGTCGTCGTCGGCGTCGTCGACCGCCGCCCGCACGTCGTCGCGCACCTGCGCGCGGTACGCGTCGTCGGGGTCGTCGCCCTCCTCGCCGGGCGCGTGCCGTCCACTGCCCACCACCGCGAACGACCCGGGCAGCTCGCCGGCCGCCTCCAGCGCGTAGAGCGCGGGGTGCAGCGACCTCGACGCGAGATCGCCTGTGGCGCCGAAGAGCACGAGGACGGCGGGGGTGCGGGTGGAGGCGGTCACCACGCCAGGCTGTCACGCAGCCGCGCAGATCTCGCGCTGGAGCGGTGGTGGGCGGCCGCCGCGACAGCGGGGTGCCGCGCGCCTACCGTGACCGCGTGACCCACTACGACCTCGTCGTCATCGGCACCGGTTCGGGGAACACCGTCGTGGACGAGGCGTTCGACGGGTGGTCCGTGGCCCTCGTCGAGCGACGCACCTTCGGCGGCACCTGCCTGAACCGCGGCTGCATCCCGTCCAAGATGCTCGTGCGCACCGCCGAGCACGTGCTGACGACGCGCGAGGGCGCCCGGTTCGGCGTCGACGCGCAGGTGGCCGGCGTCGACTGGCCCGCCGTGCGCGACCGGGTGTTCGGCCGCACCGACCACGACGCCGCCGACGGCGAGAAGGGGCGCCGGGAGGAGGAGCAGGTCGCGCTGCTGCTCGGCGAGGCCCGCTTCACCGGCGAACGGGCCCTGCAGGTGCGGCTCGACGACGGCGGGCTGGCGGAGGTGACCGCCGACCGCGTGGTCGTCGCCGCCGGCAGCCGCCCCGTCGTGCCGCCGGTCGAGGGCCTGGACGACCTGCGCGGGCCGGACGGTCCGGCGCCGGCGGGTCGGCCGGACGACCCCGGGCGGGCCGACTGGTACACCTCCGACGACGTGATGCGGATGCCGGAGCTCCCGCGCCGCCTGGGCGTGCTCGGCGGCGGCTACGTCGGCACCGAGCTGGCGCACGTGTTCGAGGCCCTCGGGTCGCAGGTCGTGCAGGTCGAGTCGGCCGGCACGCTGCTGGCCGACCACGACGCCGAGATCGCCTCCAGCTTCACGGCGTTCGCCCGCACGCGCTGGGACGTGCGCACCTCGACCGAGCTAGCCCGGGTCAGCCGGGCCGCGTCCGGCGGGGTGGTGCTGCACCTGGCCACCGCGGACGACGACGCCGCCCCGGCGGGCGAGGTCGAGGTCGACGTCCTGCTGCTCGCCGTCGGCCGCACCCCCAACTCCGACCGGCTCGACGTCGCGGCCGCGGGGATCGAGACCGACGACGACGGGGTGGTGGTCGTCGACCGCTACCAGCGTACGAGCGCCGACGGGGTCTGGGCGCTGGGGGACGTGTCGAGCCGCACGCCGCTGAAGCACTCGGCGAACCAGGACGCGCGAGTGGTGCGGCAGAACCTGCTGCACCCCGACGAGCCGGTCGTCTCGGACCACCGGTACGTCCCGGACGCCGTCTTCGCCGAGCCGCAGGTGGCGCGCGTCGGCAGCACGGAGGAGCAGGCCCGCGACGAGGGGGTCGACGTGGCCGTCGCGGTCGTCGACCTCGCCGACACGGCGTACGGGTGGGCGATGGAGGACGACCGGCGACCGGGCCGCGACGACGGCGCCCGGCACCTGGTCAAGCTGGTGGCCGACCGCCGCACCGGACGGCTGGTCGGCGCGCACCTGGTGGCACCGCAGGCCAGCGTGCTGCTGCAGCCGCTGCTGCTCGCGATGTCGCTCGACCTGCCGGTGGCGGGCCTGGCGCGGGCGCAGTACTGGATCCACCCGGCGCTCGGCGAGGTCGTCGAGCAGGCCCTGCTCGCGCTCGAGGACGAGCTGGCGGCCTGAACCGCCGTCTCACCCCCGCAGCGCGGGAGGCAGCAGGACGGGGTCCTGCGCGGCCCACGACCGCGGCGAGGCCCCGAGCCCCACCAGCTCGGCGACCTGCAGCGCGCACCACGGCGACACCGCGACGGTGCCGTCGAGGACGCCGCTGCTGAACTCCTCCCAGGGCACCCAGGAGGCGTCCTCGACCTCGTCCGGAGCGGGGTCGGGCTGCACGTCGTCGACGGGGCAGACGACCACCGGGCAGATCTCGTGCTCGACGACGCCCTGCATCACGGCCCGGTAGCGGAACGCGGGCAGCACGAGCCGCACCTCGTCGACCTCGAGCCCGAGCTCGCGCCGGGCGCGGCGGCGCACGGCGTCGTCGAGGCCCTCGTCGGGCGCGGGGTGACCGCACACGCTGTTGGTGCGCAGCCCCGGGAACGTCCTCTTGGACAGGGCCCGCCGCGTCACGAGCAGCCGGTCGTCCGGGTCGACGACGTACGCGGAGAACGCCAGGTGCAGCGGGGTGCGGTCGTGGTGCACGGTCGCCTTGTCGGCCGTGCCCACCCGCTCGCCGTGCTCGTCGAGCAGGACGACGAGCTCGCGCCCGGTCTCGGGGTCGTCGGCGAGCGCGCTCACCGGGAGGTGCCTCTCACCGCTGCGACGCTAGCATCACGCGCCCCGCTCGACCGCCGACGCCAGCACCTCGAGCGCCCGCTGCGTGGTGCGCCCGACGACCTCCTCGGGCGAGCCGTCGAGGACGTGGCGCTCGGCGTGCTCGCCCTCCGGCCAGGCGACGCCGACCCACACCGTCCCCGGCTCGAGGCCGTCCTGCGGCTCGGGCCCGCCGACGCCGGTGACCGCGACCGCGACGTCGGCGCCCAGCCGCGCGCGGGCCCCCTGCGCCATCGCCAGCGCCGCCTCCCGGCTCACCACGGGGACCTCCGGCACGTCGAGCAGGTCGTGCTTGACCCCGACCGCGTACGCCACGACGCCACCGCGGAACCACTCGGCCGCCTGCGGTCCCGCGCCGAGCGCGCTCGCGATCGCGCCGCTGGTCAGCGACTCGGCGCAGCCGACGGTCCACGAGCACCGCCCGGCGACGTCGGCGATCCGCTCCACCGTCGCCGTCCTGGCCTCGCTGTCGTCCACAGGGATCCTCCTCGCACCGGCTGCCGGTCGTCCGTGCCGGTGTCATGCCCAGCAGCGGGCGCCTCACACCTGCTGCGGCCCACGGAGCAGCGCAGGCGGGAGACGACGGGCCACGCCCGCGGCCTCGACCGGGCCGAGCAGGCCGTCGGCCAGACCGATCTCGACCAGTGCGTCGAACACCCGGCGGTCGTGACGGGCCGCTGCCAGCCCTGCGTCGACGACCGGTTGCCAGCGGGTGAGCATGGCGACGGCGTCGGTGGTGCGCAGGTGCGGGCCGAGCGCGCGGGCGAGCAGCCGGCGGAGCGCGCGCCCGGGGTCGGGGGCGGTCACGGCCGCCCAGCCGGCCAGGCCGCCGGACCGCACCGCGTAGTAGATGCCCTCTCCGGTCATCGGGTTCACCAGCGACGCGGCGTCGCCGGCGAGCAGGACGCGTCCGTCGGGCTGGCGCCCCCGTCCGGTCGTCAGCGGCAGGTGGTGCGCCCGCCAGTCCTGCACGCCGTCGGCGACGCCCGGCAGCAGCTCCTCGAGCCGCTGCAGGAGCGACTCGCGCGCCAGCGGCTCGCCGGCCCGGAGCACCTCGCCGTACCCGACGTTGGCGCGACCGTCGCCGAGGGGGAACGACCACGCGTACGCGGGCCAGCGGGTGGGGGCGAACCGGATCACCTGCGACCGCGCGTGCTCGGGACGCACCGGCGCGTAGCCGCGGATCGCCAGCGCGGTCCGGCCCGGACGCGTCCCGGGCAGCCCCAGCGCCCGGCGGACGAGGGAGCCGGCCCCGTCGGCACCGACGAGCGCGCGCGCCCGCAGCCGGCCGTCGACGAC
>NZ_BAAHAF010000026.1:0-8690 GCF_054777815.1 Angustibacter speluncae
GCGGTGGCGACCGCCACGAGGGCGAGGGCGGCGAGCAGGGCCACGACGACCGCGCGCACCGTGGGCACCAGCGCGGCGGACGTGACGTCGCCGGGCGGCCCGGCCGCGACGACCAGCCCCCACGCGGCCAGCGTGCCGACCACGCCGCCGACCACCGCGGGCAGGAGCACCTCGACCACTCCCACCGCGGCGACCGCGGCGGGGGCGAGCCCGACCCCGGCCATCGCCCGCAGCTCGCCGGCCCGCAGCCGCAGGGTGAGGCCCACGGCCACCAGGACGGCGGCGAGCCCCACGAGCACGCCGCCGTTCGCGACCGTCCGGGTGCTCGCCCGCACGTCCTCGGCGAGCGCCTCGGCGTCGCCGACGAGGTCCTCGACCCCGCTCGCGACCCCGAGCCGCAGCGGGCCGTCGTCGATGTCGACCTCGCGCGGGTCGACGGCGGTGCGCCGCAGCCGCTCCACGTCGCGGGCGGTGCGGCGGGCGTCGGCCAGCGTCGGGCGGGGCGGGTCGAGGCGCACCTCGGCCGTCCAGAACAGGATGTCGCCGACCCGGTCTGCGTACCGCTCGGCCGAGGCCAGGTCGGTGACGACGAGGTGCGCGGGCAGGGTCGCGAACGAGGTGTCCTGGGGCAGGCCGGCGCGGCGCCCGAACCACAGCTCGCGCCCGGGCGGGTCGAGGGGGCGGCGCTGGTCGTCGGCCCGGTAGGTGCCGGCGAGGGTGACCGGGGCGGTGTCACCGCGTCCCTCCAGGGTGTCGAGCGCCAGCTCGACCCGGTCGCCGGGCACGACGTCGAGGGCCGTGGCCACCTCCTCGGAGAGCCACACCCCGCCGTCGACGGGCTCGTCGACCTGCGCGACCACCTCGAGCGCGGACGCGGGGTCGTCGACGGCCGCGAGGCGGGCCCGCGCCTCCCGGCCGGCCGCCACCACGACGGGCTCCTGCACCGACCGCGGCACGAGCTCCTGCGCGACCGAGAACGCCAGCACCACCGGCGGTCCCGCGCCCTCGACGTCGTCGAGCTGGTCGAGCAGGGTCTGCTGGCGCACGCTCGACGGGGCGGACCCGCCGTTGAGCCGCACCACCGGGGCGTCGCGCGCCGCGGCGGTGACGGGGACGGCGTCGAGGGTGCGCGCGAGCGAGGCGTTGTCGGCGGCCTCGGCGAACAGGGGCCCGGCCGCGGCGGTCAGCGCCAGCACCGCGAGGACCACGACCTGCAGGACCCCCGAGGTGCCGCCCGACCACGCGCGACGCAGGGCCCGCCCCCAGAGCGGGCTCATGGACGCAGATCGTGCCCCGTCCCGGGCTCGGGGTCGAGGGGCTTCTCACCCGGACGGGTGGCTCGTTCAGGTCGCAGGATCGGGTGCCCAGCGCGCGACCGCGGCCCGGAACCAGTCCGCCACCTCGGCGCGGACCCCGGCGGCACCCTCCTCGTCGCGGTCGGTGGCCGCCGGGTCGTCGCGTCCGAGCGTCGCGCGGACGAGGTCGAGCACCGCCCCGGGCACCCGCCCGGCCTCCGCCTCGCGGCTGACGGCCTTGCGCCGCACGGCCTCCTCGACCGCCTCGGCCACGCCGGCGGGCAGCTCGGTGCCGGCGACCAGCGACGGCAGGTCCATCGGCGGGACGACCCGGTCGGGGTGCTGGTCGAGCCAGCGCAGGGTGAGGGCGGGCCGCAGCGCGTAGAACAGCCGCTTCAGGGGCACGGCCGCGCCCTCGCGGTCGAGGGCGGCGGCGACCTGCTCCCACTGGCCGCGGCCCACGTGCAGGTGGTGGCGGCGCAGCAGGTCGGGGTCGGCCACCCGCTCGGCGAGGTCGAGGAAGGAGTCGCGGAAGGCCGTGTCGACGCCGTAGGCGATCGGCGAGCGCAGCCACTCGAGCACCACGGCGTTGCCGCGCACGAGCAGCTGCACCGCCTTGCGCAGGTCCCACCCGCCGACGTCGAGCACGGCGTCGAGCGGCGTCTCGACCACGTCGCGCGGCAGCCAGGGCGAGAGGTACTCGCTCGTCGGCCGCAGGTAGACGAAGCGGCAGTCGTAGTCGCTGTCGGGCGACGGGAAACCCCAGGCGCGGCTGCCGCTCTCGATCGCGAGCGGGATCGCGACGCCCTCGACGGCGGCGACCGACGTGAGCCGGGCGTCGACCTGCGCGACGACGTCGGCGTCCATCGAGGCCGGGATCGACCGCACCCAGGTGGTCGATGCGGCCCGGCCGGCCTCGGCCGCACGAGCGCGGTCCTCCAGGGCGCGCACGGACGTCCGCAGCGCCGCCTCGGCGTCCTCGCCGCGCCCGCGGGCGCGGACCACCTCGGCGAGCAGCCGCTCCCCCGTCGACCCGTCGCCGCTGCCGAGCGGCACGTCGAGGTCGGTGCGGCCGACGCGGCCGAGCACCTTGTGGGCGCGGGCGAGCGACGGCAGCGCGACGGGGACGCCGTCGAGCACCGACGCGCGTCCCTTCTCCTCCCGCTTGATCTGCTCCCAGTTCGCCTCGACGTGCGCGGCGGTCGGGGCGTCGACGTCGCCGAACACGTGCGGGTGGCGGCGGCGCAGCTTCGCGACGATGCCGCCCGCGACGGCGTCGACGTCGAACGGCTCGTCGGCGTCGTCCTGGGCGACCCGGGCGTGGAACACGACCTGGAGCAGCAGGTCGCCGAGCTCCTCGACGAGGTGGGCGCGGTCGCCCGTCTCGACCGCCTCGGCGAGCTCGAACGCCTCCTCGAGCGCGTACGGGACGAGCGAGGCGTGGGTCTGCTCGGCGTCCCAGGGGCAGCCACCGGGCGAGCGCAGCGTGTCCATCACCTGCACGAGCTCGAGCAGGGTCGAGCCGGGGACGTCCCACGACCCCAGCAGCGACTCCACCTGCGGCGCAACGCCTGCGGCGCCCTGCACCAGGGCGCGCGTGAGGGCCCGCGGCACGCCGTCGTCGCCGGCCTGCACGAGCCACACCACCCGGCCGGAACCGGCGGACGCCAGCAGCCGCGCCGCGACCTCCTCCGGGTCGCCGTCGACCCGGTGCACGGTCACGCCGGCCGCCGCGAGCGCGGCGTCCCACCCCGCCGGCACCTCGCGCGCGAGCACCTCGTCGGCCTGCTCGAGCGCCTCCCAGCCGTCGCGGGTCAGCACGCCGGCCGGCACCTGCGCCGCCACGTGCAGCAGCACCAGCCCGGTCGGTCGCTGCGTCATGCGCGCAACCCTAGGCGCGCGCACCGACCCGTCGGGGTGGCGGTCCGTGCGGCGGCCGTCGGCGGCTCCTGGGCCCGCGACCCCGACGCCCCGGTACGTACGCTCGGCGGGTGGGCAGGACGGTGGTCGTGGGCGGCGGGCTGGTGGGCCTCGCCACGGCGTGGGCCCTGGTGCAGCAGGGGCGCGAGGTCGTGGTGCTGGAGAAGGAGGACGGGTGGGCGCGGCACCAGTCCGGCCACAGCTCCGGCGTCGTCCACTCCGGCCTGTACTACGCACCCGGGTCGCTCAAGGCGCGGCTGACACCGCGGGCGGTCGAGCGCCTGGCCGCCTTCTGCGCCGAGCACGACGTCCCCCACCGCACCACGGGCAAGCTCGTCGTCGCCACGGACGAGCGCGAGGTGCCGCGGCTGGACGAGCTGGCGCGGCGAGGTGCCGCCAACGGTGTTCGCGTGCAGCGGATCCCGCCGGACGAGGCGCGCGAGCACGAGCCGCACGTGCGGTGCGTCGCGGCGCTGCGCGTCGCCTCGACCGGCGTCTGCGACTACCCGGCGCTCGCGCGTCGGCTGGCCGGCCTGCTGCACGACGCCGGGGCCGGCCTGCGGCTCGGCACGACGGTGCTCGGCCTGCGTCCGCGCGGCGGCGCGGCGCAGCTGCTGGTCGAGGACGCGACCGGGCGGGAGGTGCTCGACGCCGACGCGGTCGCGGTGTGCGCGGGATTGCAGGCCGACCTGCTGGCGGGCGACGCCGCACGCGCCGACGACCCGGCCGAGGACCTGCGGGTGCGGCCGTTCCGCGGCGAGTACCGCGCGCTCGCGCCGTCGGCGGAGCACCTGGTGCGCGGGCTGGTCTACCCCGTCCCCGACCCCGACCTGCCCTTCCTCGGCGTCCACCTCACCCGGGGCGTCGACGGGCACGTGCACGTCGGGCCGAACGCGGTGCCGGCGCTGGCGCGGGAGGGCTACCGGCGGCACGAGGTGTCCGCCTCCGACCTGGCGGCGGCGCTGCGGTTCGGCGGCACGTGGCGGCTAGGGCGCCGGTTCTGGCGCTACGGCGCGGGCGAGGTCGCCCGCGCGGCGTCCGACGCGCTGTTCCTGCGGGCGGTGCGCCGGATGCTGCCCGAGGTCACCGCGCGCGACCTCGTCCCCGCCCCGGCGGGCGTGCGCGCGCAGGCGGTGCGGCGCGACGGCCGGCTGCACGACGACTTCGCCCTGCGCCGGGTCGGCCCGGTCGTGCACGTGCTCAACGCGCCGTCGCCGGGCGCCACCGCCTCGCTGCTGGTCGGCGAGCACGTCGCCGCCACGCTGCTGCGACCCTGACCCGTCGCCCCCCTCCCCCGGGCAGACCCGTTCGACCCCGTCTCCGCGAGGTGAGCACGCACTTCACGCGGCTCGCACGCCACGTTCAGCGGGCGCTCACCAACTGAACGTGGCGAACGGACGTGGACGGACGTGGCGAACAGACGTGGCGGACGGACGTGGCGGACGGGCGTCAGGAGCCGGTGCGGCTCGCGGCGGCGACGTCGTCGAGCAGGACGGCGTCGACGACGTCGCGGCACCAGTCGAGCAGGGCGGTGTCGCGCAGCGGGCGCCCGCCGACCCGCGCCGTCTTGGGGCCCGGGACCAGGACCGTGCGCACCGCCGGCTTCACGAGCGAGCCCGGGTAGAGGCGCTTCAGCCGCAGCTGCTGGCTCTCGCGCAGCTCGACCGGGGCGAAGCGCACGTGCTGGCCCTGGGCGCTGACCTCGGCCACCCCGGCCTTGCGGGCGTGGACGCGGAACCGCGCGACCTCGACCAGGTTGCGCACCGGCTCGGGCGGCTCGCCGTAGCGGTCCTGCAGCTCGGCGACGACCTCGTCGATCTGCTCGAGGGTCTCGGCGGCCGCCAGCTTGCGGTAGGCCTCGAGCCGGAGCCGCTCGTGCGGGACGTAGTCGTGCGGCAGGTGCGCGTCGACCGGCAGCTCGATCTTCATCTCGGGCAGCGGCTCGGAGTCCCTGTCGCCGCGGAACTCCGCGACGGCCTCGCCGACCATCCGCACGTACAGGTCGAACCCGACGCCCGCGATGTGGCCGGACTGCTCGCCGCCGAGCAGGTTGCCGGCGCCGCGGATCTCGAGGTCCTTCATCGCCACCTGCATGCCGGCACCGAGGTCGGTGTTCGACGCGATGGTCGCCAGCCGGTCGTGCGCGGTGTCGGTGAGCGGCTTCTCGGGCGGGTAGAGGAAGTAGGCGTACGCGCGCTCGCGGCCGCGGCCGACGCGACCGCGCAGCTGGTGCAGCTGCGACAGGCCGAACCGGTCGGCCCGCTCGAGCACGAGGGTGTTGGCGTTCGAGATGTCGAGGCCGGTCTCGACGATCGTCGTGCAGACCAGGACGTCGAACCGCTTCTCCCAGAAGTCGACGATGACCTGCTCCAGCTGGTGCTCGCCCATCTTGCCGTGCGCCACCGCGACCCTCGCCTCGGGCACCATGTCGCGGATGCGCGAGGCCGCGCGGTCGATCGACTCGACCTTGTTGTGGACGTAGAAGACCTGGCCCTCGCGCAGCAGCTCGCGCCGGATCGCCGCAGCCACCTGCTTCTCCTCGTAGGCACCGACGAAGGTCAGCACCGGGTGCCGCTCCTCGGGGGGCGTCGCGAGGGTGGACATCTCGCGGATGCCGGTGATCGCCATCTCGAGCGTGCGCGGGATGGGCGTGGCGCTCATCGCGAGGACGTCGACGTTGGTGCGCAGCGCCTTGAGCGTCTCCTTGTGCTCGACGCCGAACCGCTGCTCCTCGTCGACGACGACCAGGCCGAGGTCCTTGAACCGCACCGACGACGACAGCAGCCGGTGGGTGCCGATGACGACGTCGACCGAGCCGTCGGCGATGCCCTCGACGACCGCCGACGCCTCCTTGTCGGTCTGGAACCGCGACAGCGCCTTCACCGTGACGGGGAACGCGGCGAAGCGCTCGGAGAAGGTCTCGAGGTGCTGCTGCACCAGCAGCGTCGTGGGCACGAGCACGGCCACCTGCTTGCCGTCCTGCACGGCCTTGAACGCGGCGCGCACCGCGATCTCGGTCTTGCCGTACCCGACGTCGCCGCAGATCAGCCGGTCCATCGGGACCGTCTTCTCCATGTCGGCCTTGACCTCGTCGATGGTGGCGAGCTGGTCGGGCGTCTCGACGTACGGGAAGGCGTCCTCGAGCTCGCGCTGCCACGGGGTGTCCGGGCCGAACGCGTGGCCGCTCGTGGCCATCCGGGCGGCGTAGAGCCGGATCAGCTCGCCGGCGATCTGCCGCACGTGCCTGCGCGCGCGGCTCTTGGTCTTGGCCCAGTCCGAGCCTCCCATCCGGTTCAGGCTCGGCGCCTCGCCGCCGACGTAGCGCGTCACCTGGTCGAGCGCGTCGGACGGGACGTAGAGCCGGTCGCCGGGCTGGCCCCGCTTGCTGGGCGCGTACTCGATGACGAGGTACTCGCGGGTGGCGCGGTCGCGGCCGGAACCCACGCTGCGCTGCATCATCTCGACGAACTTCCCGACGCCGTGCTGCTCGTGCACGACGAAGTCGCCCGGGCGCAGCTGCAGCGGGTCGACCTGGTTGCGGCGCCGGCTCGGCATCTTCCGCATGTCCTTGGTGCCCACCGACCCGCGACCGAGGATGTCGGCCTCGGTGAGCAGGGCGACCTTGAGCCCCTCGTCGACGAACCCCGCCGCCGCCGGTGCCGTCGTGACCAGCACCAGCGCCGGCTCCGGCACGTCGTCGACGTCGTCGACCCGGCGGACCGCGACGTCGGACTCCTGCAGCAGCTCGGTGACGCGCTGCGCCGGACCGGGTCCCGGGGTGGTGACGACCACCCGCCACCCGTCGCGCACCAGCCCGCGCAGGTCCTCGAGCGCGGCGGGGACGTCGCCGCCGTACCCCTGGACGTCGCGGGCGCCGAGCACCACCTGGCTCGGCGCGTCGTCGGCCCCGCCGGCGAGCCCGGTGAGCTCGGCGTCGGCGACGAAGGACGACACCGACCACCAGGTGACGCCCGCCCGCAGCGCGTCGGCCCGCACCTGCGCGAGGGTGTGGAAGGACGCCTCGGACAGGTCGACCGGGGTCGCGTTGCCGCTGGCGGCGTTCGCCCACGCGGCGGCCAGGAACTCCTCGGTGGTCTGCACCAGGTCGTGGGCGCGGGCCCGGACCCGCTCGGGGTCGACCACGACCACCATCGACCCCTCGGGCAGCAGGTCGGTGAACGGCTGCATGCCGTCGACCAGGGCGGGCGCGAGCGACTCCATGCCCTCGACCGCGATGCCGGCGGCGACCTTGTCGAGCATGTCGGCCGCGCCGGGCAGCCGGTCCTTCAGGGCCAGCGCCCGGTCGCGCACCTGCGGCGTCAGCAGGATCTCGCGGCACGGCGGGGCCCACACGCCCTCGGGCACGACCTCGAGAGAGCGCTGGTCGGCCACCGCGAACGAGCGCACCTCCTCGACCTCGTCGCCGAAGAACTCGACCCGCAGCGGGTGGTCGACGGTGGGCGGGAAGACGTCGAGGATGCCGCCCCGGACGGCGAACTCGCCGCGCCGCTCGACCATGTCGGTGCGGCTGTAGGCGGCGTCGACGAGGGCCTGCACGACCTCGTCGAGGTCGTGCTCCTCGCCGGCGCGCAGGCTGACGGGCACCAGGTCGCCGAGACCGCGCACCACCGGCTGCATGACCGCGCGCACCGGTGCGACCACCACGCGCACGGCACCGGAGGTGACGTCGTCGGCGTCGGGGTGCGCGAGCCGCCGCATCACGGCGACGCGGCGGGCGACGGTGTCGGAGCGCGGCGAGAGCCGCTCGTGCGGGAGCGTCTCCCAGGCGGGCAGCTCGACGACCTCGTGGGCGGGCAGGTAGCAGCGCAGGTCGGCCGCGAGCTCCTCGGCGGCGCGGCCGGTGGCCGTGACCGCGAGGACGACGGCGCCGTCGCGCGCCTGCGCGAGCCGCTGCTGCAGCTCGCCGAGCAGCAGCGGGCGGGCACCGGGCGGGGCCGCGACGTCGAGCGCCGGCGCGGCGCCCACGAGCGGCAGGGCGGCGACCAGGCCCGGGTCGGGCCGCACGGCGGCGGCGAGTCCGGTGAGCGGCATGGGGTCCTTCTCGGCTGGGGTGCTCTCGTGCTCGGCGACCGGCCGGGAGCGTCCTCGGCGGGCGAGCGGGTCAGGTGCCCAGCCTACGCGGCGGGTCCGACGGGCGGCCGGACGGGACGAGCCCCCGCCGTGCGGGACGATGGGCCGGTGAGCGCTCCCGTCGTGCCGGTCCCCCCGGACGTCCTCGCCGGCCTGCAGCTCGTGGCCGACGGGCTCGCCCCGCAGCGCGAGGTGGTCGTCCCGCTCGACGACGGGGCGACCGCGGCCGCGCTGGCGGCGGACCGGCTGCTCGTCCGCGACGACGAGGCGGTGCCGGTGGTCACGCTGACCGGTCTGGCCCGTGCCGACGGCGGCGTCGTCGGGACCGCGACGCGCGGCCCGGGCACCTCGCGCGCGCCGGGGCACGACCGCCGGGTCGCGCCC
>NZ_BAAHAF010000027.1:0-41309 GCF_054777815.1 Angustibacter speluncae
GGCCGTCCCGGGCGGCCGCGACCAGGGGTGGCGCCGCGAGCCCGGACCGCCGCAGGGCCTGCGCCGCGTCCGTCGCTCCCGCCGGGTCCCCCAGCCGGGCGGCGCGACGCGCGCGCACCTGCTGCCGCAGCCCGCGCTTCGCGTCGTCCTCGCCCACCCGGCCAGTCTGCCGTCGCGTGGACGGACGGCTAGCCTGCGGCCATGACCGACACCCCCTCGTCCTCGCCGGTCCGCGTGCGCAAGGCGGTGATCCCGGTGGCCGGGATGGGCACCCGCTTCCTGCCCGCGACGAAGGCGACCCCCAAGGAGATGCTGCCGGTCGTCGACAAGCCCGCGATCCAGTACGTGGTCGAGGAGGCCGTGGCGGCCGGCCTCGACGACGTCCTGATGATCACCGGCCGCAGCAAGCGCTCGCTCGAGGACCACTTCGACCACGCCGTCGAGCTCGAGCAGGCGCTCGAGGCCAAGGGCGACGACGACCGGCTGGCCCGGGTGCAGGCGTCCACGGCGCTCGGCGACATCCACTACGTGCGCCAGGGCAACCCGCGCGGCCTGGGCCACGCCGTGCTGTGCGCCCGGCGGCACGTCGGCAACGAGCCGTTCGCGGTGCTGCTCGGCGACGACCTGATCGACGAGCGCGACCCCCTGCTGCGGACCATGCTCGAGGTGCAGGCCGAGCGCGGTGGCTCGGTCGTCGCGCTGCTCGAGGTGCCGCACGAGCAGATCGGCATGTACGGCTGCGCCGCGGTCGACGAGGCCGCCTCCGACGGCGACGTCGTGCGCATCACCGACCTGGTCGAGAAGCCCGACCCGTCCGAGGCGCCGTCCGACCTGGCCGTCATCGGCCGGTACGTGCTGCACCCGGCGGTGTTCGACGTCCTCGAGCGCACCGAGCCCGGGCGAGGTGGCGAGATCCAGCTCACCGACGCCCTGCAGGTGCTGGCCGGTGCCGACCCGGCCGACGGCGGCGGCGTGCACGGCGTGGTGTTCCGCGGGCGCCGCTACGACACCGGCGACCGGCTCGACTACCTCAAGGCCGTCATCCGCATCGCGAGCGACCGCGACGACCTCGGCCCCGACCTGCGCGAGTGGCTGGAGGGCTACGTGGCACGGGGTTTCACCGGATGAGGCCGGTCGCATGAGGTCGGTCGACGACCACCTGTCCGACATCCTCGCGGCGGTGCACCCGCTGCCCGCGATCGACGTGGCGCTGCCCGAGGCGCTCGACTGCGTGCTGGCCGCGCCGGTCGACTCCGCCGTCGACCTGCCGCGGTTCGACAACTCCTCGATGGACGGCTACGCCGTGGTGGCGGCCGACGTCGCGTCCGCGTCGGAGTCGTCGCCGGTGGTGCTGCCCGTCGTCGGCGACCTCCCCGCCGGCGTGCGGCAGGTGCCCGCGATGGCTCAGGGCAGCGCGGTGCGCATCATGACCGGCGCCCCCGTCCCGCCGGGCGCCGACGCGGTCGTCCAGGTCGAGTGGACCGACGCGGGCACCGTGCGGGTCGCGATCACGCGCCCGGTCGAGTCCGGCCGCAACGTCCGCCGTGTCGGCGAGGACGTCGTGCAGGGCGAGCGCCTGGTCGAGCCCGGCACCCGGCTGACGCCTCGCCACCTCGGTCTGCTCGCGGCCACCGGCCACGACCGGGTGCGGGTGCACCCGCGCCCGCGCGTGGTGGTGATGTCGACCGGGTCCGAGCTGGTCGAGCCCGGACGACGCCTGCGCGACGGGCAGATCCACGAGTCGAACTCGTACGCGCTCGCCGCGGCGGTCGCCGACACCGGGGCGATCGCCTACCGGGCGCCGATGGTCACCGACGACGCCCGCTCGTTCGTCGACGCGCTCGAGGACCAGCTCGTCCGCGCCGACGCCGTGGTGACCACGGGCGGGGTCAGCGCCGGCGCGTACGACACCGTCAAGGAGGTGCTGTCGCGGCTCGGCACGGTGCGCTTCGACAAGGTGGCGATGCAGCCCGGCATGCCGCAGGGGTTCGGCACCGTCGGCGACCGCGCCCGGGACGACGGTGGCACCGGCACGCCGATCTTCACCCTGCCCGGCAACCCGGTGAGCTCCTACGTCTCGTTCGAGGTCTTCGTGCGCCCCGCGCTGCGGAAGATGCTGGGGGAGAGCGCGTTGCACCGCCCGCTCGTCGAGGCGACCGCGGCGCGGGGCTGGTCGTCGCCGGCGGGCAAGCGGCAGTTCGCGCGGGTGCGGGTGCAGCACACCGCGGACGGGCTGGTCGTCGAGCCGGTCGGCGGGCAGGGCTCGCACCTGGTGGCCGACCTGTCGGTGGCCGACGCCCTGGCGGTCGTGCCCGAGCACGTCACGCAGGTCGAGGCCGGCGACACCGTCAGCTGCCTGCTGCTGGAGCGGGGGCGACGGTGAGCGAGCGGCTGCCGCACGTCGACGCGCGCGGGCACGCGCGGATGGTCGACGTCAGCGGCAAGGAGGTGACCGCGCGCGAGGCGACGGCGCGCGGGCGGGTGCTGTGCAACGCCGCCGTCGTGGCCGCCCTGCGCGGCGACGGCGTGCCGAAGGGCGACGCGCTGGCCGTGGCGCGGCTGGCCGGCATCCAGGCCGCCAAGCGCACCCCCGAGCTCGTGCCGCTCGCGCACCCGGTGGCGGTGCACGCCGTCGAGGTCGAGGTCGAGGTCGTCGACGACGGCGTCGAGATCGAGGCCGTCGTGCGCACCGCCGACCGCACCGGCATCGAGATGGAGGCGCTCACCGCCGTCGCCGTGGCCGGGCTCGCCGTGGTCGACATGGTCAAGGCGCTCGACCGGCAGGCCCGCATCACCGACGTCCGCGTCGTGGCCAAGAGCGGAGGGCGGTCCGGTGACTGGCGCGCCGAGTGAGGTGGGACGGGCCCTGGTGCTCGTGGCGTCGACCCGCGCGGCCGGCGGGGTGTACGAGGACCGCTCGGGCCCCGTCCTGGTCGAGGGCCTGCGCGCGCTCGGCTTCGCGGTCGACGGCCCGGTCGTGGTCGTCGACGGCGACCCCGTGGGCGACGCCCTGCGCGAGGCCGTCGACGACGGCTACGACGTCGTGCTCACCAGCGGGGGCACCGGCCTGACGCCGACGGACCGCACCCCCGAGGTGACCCGCCCGGTGCTCGACCGCGAGGTCCCCGGCATCGCCGAGGCGCTGCGCGCGGCCGGCACCGCCAAGGGCGTCCCGACGGCGATGCTGTCGCGCGGGCTGGCCGGGATCGCCGCGTCGACGCTGGTGGTGAACCTGCCCGGCTCGTCCGGCGGCTGCCGCGACGCGCTCGAGGTGCTCGGCCCGGTGCTCGCGCACGCCGTCGCGCAGGTGCGGGGGTCCGACCACCCGCGGTCGCCCTCGTGAGGGGTGAGCACTAGGTGCCCGGACGGCACGAGTGGCCGCTGCGGCTCGAGGACGACGACGTCGTGCTGCGCCCGCTGCGCCACCGCGACGCCCGCGCCTGGCGGCGGCTGCGCTCGGACAACGCCGCCTGGCTCGGCCCGTGGGAGGCGACCAGCCCCGACCCCGACACCCCGCTGCGCGGCTACGGCTCGATGGTGCGCCAGGCCCACCGCGCCGCCCGCGAGGGCTCGGGCCTGCTGCTCGGCATCGAGGTCGACGGCCGGCTGGTCGGGATGGTCAGCCTCGGGCCCGTGACGTGGGGCTCGCTGCGCAGCGGCGCGATCGGCTACTGGGTCGACCGCGGCCACGCCGGTCGCGGCATCGTCCCGACGGCGGTGGCCCTGCTGGTCGACCACTGCCTGCTCGAGATGGGCCTGCACCGCATCGAGGTGAACATCCGCCCGGAGAACACGGCCAGCCTGCGGGTGGTGCACAAGCTCGGCTTCCGCGACGAGGGCCTGCGCGAGCGGTTCCTGCACATCGACGGCGACTGGCGCGACCACCGCACCTTCGCCCTCACCCGCGAGGACGTCCCGTCCGGCCTGCTGGCCCGGTGGAACCGCTGACCCCCCTGTTCGTCCACCACGTCCAGTTGGCGACCACCACCTGAACGTGGCGTGCGGGCCTCGCCAAGCAGCTGCTCGCCTCGCGGAGTTCGCTGCGGTTGCAGACAATCCGGTCGGGGGCCGCGACACACCGCGCGCGGTCCGGGGGCGGGCCGTCGAGGGCACCTAGCGTTCGGGACGTGGACAGCAGCGTCATCTTCCTGGTCGTCATCGGGTTGTGGGCTGCGATCCTCGTCCCGTACTGGCTGCGCCGGCGCGAGGACCTGTCGACCTCCCGCACGGCAGACCGGTTCTCGGCCGCGATGCGGGTGCTGACCCACCGCGCCGAGCGCGACGACGCCCCCCGTGAGCGCGCCGTCGTGCCGGTGCTGCGCTCGCCGCGGCTCGAGCAGCTGACCGCCGCCGAGGACGACGACGTCGAGCCGGTGCCCGTGCCGCTGGCGCCGTCGTCGCCGCGCCCGCGCCGGGTGCGCGCCGCCGCCGGGCTGCTCCTGCTCGCCGCCCTGGTCGCCGTGCCGGTGCTGACCGCGCTGTCCTTCGCCGGGGTGCTCGTCGTCTGGGCGCCGATGCCGGCCGCCGCGGTCGTCGTCGCCGTCGTGCTCGGACTGCGCGCCACCGCGCACCGGACCTCCCGGGTGCCGGAGCCGGTCGTCGAGGGCGTCGTGCACGAGCCCGCCGTCGCCGACGTCGTGGTCGACGACGTCGAGGACGACGCACCCGTCGACGTCCGCGACGAGCTCTTCGACGAGGACGCGCACCGCCGCCGCGAGGACGACGCCCGCATCCGCCGGCTCGCCGAGGAGGCCGCCCGCGCCGCGGACGTGCCCTACCGCGAGCCCGAGCCGGGCGAGTGGACGCCGGTGCAGGTGCCGCTGCCGTCGTACCTGCTGAAGCCGCACGCGCGACCCGCCTGGCAGGGACGGGCGCAGCCCGCGCTGCCCGTCGCCGCGTCCGCCCCCGTGCGGGCCGCCGACGTCGACGAGGACGACATCCCCACCTACGCCCCGCCCCGCCGCGCCGTCGGCGGCTGAGCGCCCAACCGATTTCGGACGGCCCGCGGCCCGGTGCTAGCCTGATCCAGCCCTCCGAGCGGGGGCATGGGGCTGTGGCGCAGCTGGTAGCGCACCTCGTTCGCATCGAGGGGGTCAGGGGTTCGAGTCCCCTCAGCTCCACGCACGTGAAGGGCCCGGCGGCAGCCGGGCCCTTTCGCGTGCGTGGCGCTCTCGGACTCGAACCCTCGGGTTCCGGGACCCACCGGTGAGCGCCAGCGAGCCGGAGGGCGTCCCCTCAGCTCCACCCACGTGAAGGGCCCGGCGGCAGCCGGGCCCTTTCGCGTGCCCGGCCTCACCCCGGTGTCGCGGCGAGCGCGTCGCGCGCGGTGCGTGGCGCTCGACCGAGCAGCTCGCCGAGACGTGGGTCGGTGCCCGCGAAGCCGCCGTCCCGGGCGGCCTCGTAGAAGCCGAGCACGAACCGGGCGCGCGGCTCGGGGTCACCGGCGGCGACCCGCGTCCGCAACCACTCCTGCGGGTCGACCGTCTCGACGACGACCTCCCGGCCGGTCAGGTCGGAGGCCTCGGCGGCGACGCCGGCGAAGGTCGGTGCCGCGGCGGCGGTCAGGGTGACGGGGCCGTCGGGGGCGCGCCCCGAGGCGAGCAGGGTGGCCGCCGCCTGCGCGAGGTCCTCGCGCGCGGTCCACGACACCGGTCCGTCGTGCGGCACGGTGATCCGCCCGGTCGTGCGCCACGGTCCGGCCAGCCAGTCCAGGCTGTGGGCGTAGAAGCCGTTCCGCAGCGAGGTCCAGGGCAGGCCGGACGCGGCGAGCAGGGTCTCGGTGGCGTGGTGGTCGCGGCACGGGCGGAAGGGCGAGTCCGCCGCCGCGCCCTGGTGGCTGGTGTAGAGCACGCGCCCGACGCCGGCCTCCGCGGCGGCCGCGACGGCCGCACCGTGGAGGGCCACGACGTCGGCGCCGGGGTCGCCGCTGGACACCAGCAGCAGCTGCTCGGCGTCCGCGAAGGCGCCGGGCAGTCCGGCCGGGTCGGCGTAGTCGCCGCGGCGGACCGTGACGCCGCGGTCGGCCAGGTGGCGCGCCCGGGCGGGGTCGCGGACGACGACCGCCACCCGGTCGGGCGCCACGCGCTGCAGGAGGTGGTCGACGGTGGCGCCGTTCAGGGCGCCGGTGGCTCCGGTGATGACGAGCACTGGATGATCCGCTCTCGAGGTGGTTATCAAGGGAAACAAGTAGAGCGTAACAGCGGAATCACAGCGATACCAGAGAAGCGGTATCGTCGTTCTGTGGAGGACGCAGGAACGCGACGGGACGAGACCCGCACCCGCATCGTCGAGGTCGCCGCGCGGTTGCTGCGCGAGCAGGGGGCGGCCGCCGTCACCACCCGCGGCGTCGCCGAGGCCGCCGGCGTGCAGGCGCCGGCGATCTACCGCCTGCTCGGTGACAAGGACGGTCTGCTCGAGGCGGTTGCCGAGCACGTCCTGGCCGCGCACGTCGTCGCCAAGGCGGACACCGTGGCCGCGGCGGCGGTCGAGGGTGTCGACCCGCTCGAGGACCTGCGCGCGGGGTGGGCCTCGCACATCGCGTTCGGTCTGGCGAACCCGGACCTGTTCCACCTGCTGCAGGACCCGGGCCGGGCGCCGCGGTCCCACGCGGCCGCTGCCGGCCGCGAGGTGCTGCGGACGCGGGTGCACCGGCTGGCGGTGGCCGGACGGCTGCGCGTCGGCGAGCGGCGTGCGGTCGACCTCGTGCACGCCGCCGGTGTCGGCACCGTGGCCACCCTGCTCGCGACCTCGCCGGAGGACCGCGATCCCGAGCTGGCCGACCAGATGCTCGAGGCGGTGCTGCGCCAGGTCCTGACCGACGTCGACGCGCCCACCGGCGACGCCTCGCTCGCGGTGGCGATGCGCGCCGCGGTGCCGGGTCTGGACGCGCTCAGCGCCGCCGAGCGCGCGTTGCTGGCCGAGTGGCTCGACCGGGTGGTCGCCTCGACGTGAGCCGTCGGTGGCGGTGGCCGCGTGCGTCCGCGAGGTCCCGCCCCGTCCGGTCGTACGACGTCGCTACCCTCCCGCCATGGCGCTGACCACCGTGGAGCTGCAGCTCGACTTCAACGAGGCCTCCGACCTCCTGCCCCTCACCGACCCGCGGCTGCTCGAGCGGGAGGGCGCCGACGCGGCGTACCTGATCTCGCTCGACGAGGGGCACGTCGAGCACAACCTGCGGCTGCTGACCCACGCGGCGGGCGCCGCGCTCGAGGACGGTTGGGCGGTGCGCCCGATCCCGACCGACGTCGGCGCGGAGGCCGGGAAGACCGACGACCCGGAGGCGTCCGCGGTCTGGGGGCCGCACGCCTACGTCATCGGGTCGCACTACGGCAAGAAGCGCGGTCCGCTGCACCCGAGCCGCTGCTGGATGGCGCGGTTCGCGGTCGACGACCTGCACGGCGACGACCCGGTCCCGCTGCACGTGGTGCGCGACAAGTTCCGCGTCAACCGGATCGTGAACGACGCCCTGGCCGCGTCGCCGATCGAGGTGATCGAGCCGGTGCACGCGTACGGCCACGCGTTCGTCGCCACCGGTCGCGCCAAGGGCGAGAAGAAGGGCAAGAAGTGGGCTGCCCGTCTCGTCGACGGCGACCACCCGATCAACATCGAGGCCGCGGCGTTCCGCGAGAACGGCAACCTGCTGCTCGGGCTGCGGTTCCCGACCACCGCCTCGGGGTCGCCGCTGCTGGTCGAGCTGGCCGGCGTCCCGCAGATGTTCGAGGACGGCACCTGGCCGACCGCCGTCGCCGCCTGGTCGCTCGAGGGCGCCGGCACGCTCGAGCGGATGGTCGGCTTCCGGGCGCTCACCGCGATGGGCGGCGACCGCTTCGACGCCGTGCTGGGCAACCTCGACGCCGTCGACAAGGACTCCGCGCTGCTCGACCACTACCCGGGTGGTCGCGACGCCACCAGCGAGCACTGGGCGTTCACCCTCCCCGCGGGGACGGGTGGCGGCGCCGTCGAGGCGACGATGCTGGAGCGGTTCGAGACCGAGACCCGGATCGAGGGCCTCGCGCCGGGCCCGGACGGCCACATGACCTACGTCGTCGACGAGGACCACCGCGTCGCGATGCACTTCCTGCGCGTCGACTGACCGCACTCGTCCGGGACGGGACCCGCTCAGGCCAGCAGCGACAGCCCCGCGGCCAGGGCGAACCCGACGACCGTGGCGAGGCCCGCGACGTCACGGGCCTTTCTCACCGCCTCGGGCACCATCGAGTCGACCAGCATCACCAGCAGCGCACCGGCGGCGAACCCGTCGACGGCCGCCCGTCCGCTGCCGCCCACGGCGTCGGCGGTGAGGTAGCCGGCGACGGTGGCGAGCGTGCACAGCGCGGCGACCCCGGTCCACAGCAGCAGCACCTGGCGCCGCGACCGGCCGGACGCCAGCAGGTCGGCCGACGAGCCCACCGCCTCGGGCAGGTTCGACACGAACACCGCGACCAGCAGCGCGATGCCGAGCCCCTCACCGGACGCGAGGCTGATGCCGACCACCGCCTGCTCCGGGATGCCGTCGAGCAGCGCTCCCACCGCCAGCGCCGCCCCGGCACCGCCCCCGGCCGACCGGCCTCCCATCCGCTCGACGGCGCGGTCGGCCGCCCAGTAGGTCAGCGCGCCGACCGCGAGCCCCGCGGCGACCGGCAGGGCCCCGCCGACGCGCAACCCCTCCTCGGCCAGCTCGAACGACACCGAGGACACCAACGCGCCCGCCCCGAAGCCCAGCACGATGCCGACGACCCGATCGGACCAGGTGCGCACCACCCCGAGCACCGCGCCGACGACCAGCGACGACGCCGCCACGGCACCCCAGACCAGCGCCGCCACCGTCCCGCTCACGCGAGCACCCCCCGTCCCGCCGTCAGCCCGAGCCGCCCCGACAGCTCCTCGGCGTCGCCCGGCGCGTGCACCTTGGCGTCGTTGTCGAAGTGGACGGTGACGAGCCGGACGCCGGGCGCCGCGGCCCACCCCCGCACCCGCTCGGCCCAGGTGTCGAGCTCCTGCGGCGAGTAGCCGCTCGCGTACAGCTCGGTCGACCCGTGCAGCCGCACGTAGACGTGGTCGGCCGTCACGACGTCGAGCTCGGGCCAGCGCCCCGCCCCGTCGGAGACGACCACGGCGACGTCGAGCTCGCGGCACAGGTCGGCGAACCCGTCGTCGCGGAACGACTCGTGCCGCACCTCGAGCGCGTGCCGCAGCGGGCGGTCGGCCCGCCCCGGCGCCGCCCGCCGCCACGGCGGCTCGTCGAACCGGTCGCGGACGAGCTCGTCGGCCTCGCGCGCCAGCCGGGCGGCCTCGCCCTCGGTGCGCGGCAGCCCCCGCAGGAACGGCTCGAGCAGGTCGCGGTCGTACCCGGTGCGGGCGGGCAGCTGCCACAGGAACGGGCCGAGGTGCTCGCCGAGCAGCAGCGGTCCGGACGACAGGAACCGGGCCGTCGCCGCACCGACGTCGCGCAGCCGCTTCATGTGCGTGACGAGCCGCGGCCCCTTCACCGGCAGCAGCACGCCGTCCGGCACCCGCGAGGCCCACGACCGGTACGAGCTCGGACGCTGCAGCGAGTAGAAGGTGCCGTTCAGCTCGATCGACCCGACCCGGGCGGCGGCGTGCTCGAGCTCGAGGCGCTGCGGCAGGCCGCGGGGGTAGTACGTCCCGCGCCAGCCGCGGTACGCCCAGCCCGACAGGCCGACGTGGACGGAGACAGCCACCTGCGCATCCTGCCCACGCTCCGCCGGGGTACGCGCGTCAGACCCAGCTCGGGAACCACATCCGCAGCTGCCACTGCTGGTACGGGATCGTCTCGGCCGTCCAGACCGGCCAGAAGAACGCGGAGACCAGGACGGCCACCGCGACGAACGCGCCGACGGCGATCGCACCGGTGCGCCGCCGCGACGGCGGTGCGTCCGGTGGGCCGAGGACGAGCCCCAGCACGTGGGTGAGGGCGAGCACCAGGAAGGACACGAACGCCACCGAGTAGAAGGCGTAGATCGTGCGCTCCGGGTAGAGGAACCACGGCAGCCAACCCGCCGCGAACGCGCCGAGGATCGCGCCGGCGCGCCAGTCGCGGCGCAGCACCCAGCAGGCGAGCAGCACCAGCAGCGACGCCGCCGCGGCCCACCAGATCAGCGGGTTGCCGATCGAGGTGATCGCCTCGGAGCACGAGTCGACCGGGCAGCCGTGCTCGCCGCGCTTCGGGGACTCGTAGAAGAACGACGTCGGGCGGCTCTGCAGCAGCCACGCCCACGGCTTGGACTCGTAGGGGTGGTCGGACGCCAGTCCGGTGTGGAACGCCAGCATGTCGGCGTGGTAGTGCCACAACGACCGCAGGACGTCGGGAACCCAGCTGTCCGAAGGGTTCTCGGCGCCCCAGTTGCGGAAGTACCCGTTGTCGGAACGCATCCACCCCGTCCACGACGCGAGGTAGGTCAGGCCCATGATCGGGAGCATGAGCAGCGCCGCCGGCACGCCGTCGCGGGCGACCATGCCCCACCAGGGCGAGCGGACGCCGGCCGCCCGGCGGGCACCCATGTCCCACAGCACGGTCATCAGGCAGAACGCCGCGGCGAAGTACAGGCCCGACCACTTCACGCCGATCGCGAGGCCCAGGCACACGGCCGCGAGCAGCCGCACCGGCCGCACCCCGATCCACGGCCCGAGCTCGCCGACGCCGCGCCCGGCCGCCCCGGCGCGCGCGACCGCGGCGGCCAGCCGCCGGCGTCCGACGTCGCGGTCGAGGACGAGCAGCGAGAACGCGCACAGCACCCAGAACGCGAGGAACACGTCGAGCAGGCCGGTGCGGCTCAGCACCAGGTGGTGGCCGTCGACCGCGAGCAGCAGCCCGGCCGTGCAGCCGAGCAGCGTCGAGCGGAACAGCCGCCGCGCCGTCCGCGCGAGCACCAGCACCATGAGCGTCCCGACGACGGCGGCGCTGATGCGCCAGCCGAACGAGGAGTCGATGCCGAACGCCATCTCGCCGAGCGCGATCATCCACTTCCCGACGGGCGGGTGGACGGCGCGGTCGCCGACCTCGAGGTAGATGTCCGGCGCCCCGGTGGTGAACCGCGAGTCCGACCCCTCGGGCCACTGGTTCTCGAACCCGTTCTGCCACAGCGTGTACGCCTGCTTGACGTAGTACGTCTCGTCGAAGACCAGCTTGTGCGGGTGCTGCAGGTGCCAGACCCGCATGACGAACGCCAGGGCCGTCACGAGCAGCGGCCCGACCCACCCCCAGAGCCCGTCGGACGGGACGCGGCCGAGCAGGTGCCGGCGCAGCCGCCCCTCGCCGGTGCCGAGCCGGGACGGGCCCGGCCCCTCGGTGGGGTCGTCGTCGCCGCGGCGCGCCTCGTCGAGCACCCCGGTCGCCGCCACCTGCGCATCGTAGGTGCAGCCCGGTCCGCGACGCGGCAGTGGCACCATCGGCCGGTGACCTCCCCGTCCGGACGCCTCGTGCTGGCCGCCACCCCCATCGGCGACCCCGACGACGCGCCGCCCCGGCTCGTGCGGCTGCTGGCCGAGGCCGACGTCGTCGCGGCGGAGGACACCCGCCGGCTGCGGCGGCTCACCTCGGCGCTCGGCGTCCGGGTCGGCGGGAAGGTGGTGAGCCACCACGAGCACAACGAGGCGTCGTCCACCCCCGAGCTGGTCGCCCTGGCGCTGGGCGGCGCGACGGTCGCCCTGGTGACCGACGCGGGGATGCCCGCCGTGAGCGACCCCGGGTACCGGCTGACCCGCGCGATGGTCGACGCCGGCGTCCCCGTCACCACCGTGCCGGGCCCGTCGGCCGCGCTGGCCGCGCTCGCGGTCAGCGGCCTGCCGACCGACCGGTTCGCGTTCGAGGGGTTCCTGCCGCGCAAGGCGGGTCCGCGCGCCCGGGCGCTCGCCGCGCTCGTCGACGACCCGCGGACGCTGCTGTTCTTCGAGGCCCCCCACCGCACCGCCGCCACCCTGCGCGCGCTGGCCGAGGCGTTCGGCGCGGACCGCCCGGCCGCGTTGTGCCGCGAGCTCACCAAGACCTACGAGGAGGTCCGGCGCGGCGGGCTCGGCGAGCTGGCCGACCACGCCGAGGCGCACGAGGTGCTCGGCGAGGTGACGCTCGTGGTCGCCGGCGCCGCCCCGGGCGACGTCGACCCCGAGGACCTGGTGGCCGAGGTGCTCGAGCGGGCCGCCGGCGGCGAGCGGCTCAAGGACGCGGCCAAGGCGGTGGCGGCCGCGCGCGGCGTCCCGGTGCGCGGTCTCTACGACGCCGCGCTCGCCGCCCGGCGCCGACGACTAGCCTGAGGCGATGGAGTTCCGTCGCATCCCGGGCCTGCCGCCGTACGTCTTCACGATCATCGACGGGCTGAAGACCGAGGCGCGGCGGGCCGGGCGCGACGTCATCGACCTCGGGTTCGGCAACCCCGACATCCCCTCTCCCGCACTGACGGTCGAGAAGCTGGCCGAGGCCGCGCACAACACCCGCAACCACCGCTACTCGTCCTCGCGCGGGCTGCCGAAGCTGCGCAAGGCGGTCGCGGGCCTCTACGAGCGGCGGTTCGGCGTCGAGCTCGACCCCGACACCGAGATCATCTCGACGATCGGCGCCAAGGAGGGCTTCAGCCACCTGATGTGGGTGCTGCTGCAGCCGGGCGACGCCGCCCTCGTCCCGTCGCCGTCGTACCCCATCCACATCTGGGGGCCGTACTTCGCGGGCGCCGACGCCCGCCAGGTCGCGATCGGCCCGAAGCCCGACGGCAGCGGCGACGAGGACTACGTCAGCAACGTGATGGAGGCCTGGGAGTACGGCTGGCCGAAGCCGCGGGTGGTCGTGCTGTCGTTCCCGCACAACCCGACGACGGCGACGGTCGAGCTCGCCGACCTGCAGCGGCTGGTCGACTGGGCGCGCGAGCGCGACGTGGTGCTGGTGCACGACTTCGCCTACGCCGAGACGGCGTTCGACGGCTGGATGCCCCCGTCGATCCTGCAGTGCGAGGGTGCCAAGGAGGTCGCCGTCGAGCTGTACTCGATGACGAAGTCGTTCTCGATGGCCGGCTGGCGGGTCGCGTTCCTCGTCGGCAACAGCGAGGTCGTGCAGGCCCTCGCGAAGCTGAAGAGCTACCTCGACTACGGCACGTTCCAGCCGATCCAGATCGCCGCGACGGTCACCCTCGACGAGGCGGTCGACTACCCGCTCGAGGTGAACGAGATCTACCAGCGCCGCCGCGATGCCCTCTGGGACGGGTTGCAGCGCATCGGCTGGAGCATCCCGAAGCCCCGCGGGACGATGTTCGCCTGGGCGCCGATCCCCGAGCCGTACCGGCACCTCGGGTCGATCGAGTTCGCCACCCAGCTCGTCCGCGACTGCGACGTCGCGGTCTCGCCCGGCGTCGGGTTCGGTCCGCAGGGCGACGGCTTCGTGCGGTTCGCGCTGATCGAGAACGAGCACCGCATCGCCCAGGCGGCGCGCCAGCTCCGGCGCGGGCTGCCCGAGCTGCACTGACACCGTCGTTGACACATCGATGATCGATGCGTCACCCTCCCGTCAGGCATATCGACAAGCGATGGGGTGGGTGCCGTGCAGCAGGTGGGTGCCGGGAACCGGCGGACGTACGTCAGCGGGCGCGGGCTCGGGGGGCTGGCCACGGTGCTGGCGGTGGTCGGCATCGCCGCCGCCGTGCTGGGTCCGGCCTACGCGGTGAACGCGGCCACCCGCGCCCCGGCGGCCGTGGTGGTTCCGCTGCAGCTGCTGCCCTACGGCCCCGAGGCCAACTCCGAGCGGGTGCTCTACCCGGCGCCGCCCGTGCCGGTGGTCGACACCGACGGCTGGCCCGAGGGCGTGCTGGTGCGGGTGGTCGACGACCGGCTGGTCCTCAGTGCAACGGGGTCGACCGTGGCCGAGCAGCTGCTCTCCCGGGGCGACGTCGCGCTGCTGGGCCTCACCGTCGGCGCGTGCGCGCTCCTGCTGCTGCCCGTCCTGCGAGCGCTCGCCGACGGCGCGCCGTTCCGCGACCGCGGCTCGCGCCGGCTGGCCCTCGCCGCCGCGGTCGTGTGGGCCTACGCGGCGCTCGCACCGCTGCTGCCGGCCTGGGCGGCCGCCGCCGTCGTCGCCCGCACCGGCATCGCCCACCCGGCCGCGTGGCAGGTGGTCGTCGACTGGTCCTTCGCCCCGTTCGTCGTCGGCGCGGCCCTGCTCGTGCTGGCCGAGACCTTCCGGCGGGGGGAGCGGCTCGCGCACGACGTCGAGGGCCTGGTGTGAGCCCGGACGACGTCGACGACCTGCACCGGGTGCGCTCGCACCTGGACCGCTTGCTCGAGGAGCGCGGCATGACCCTGGTCGAGCTGGCAGCGCGCGCGGGCGTCACGGTCGCCAACCTGTCGGTGCTGAAGAACAACCGTGCGCGGGCGGTGCGCTTCTCCACCCTGACCGCCGTGTGCGACGTGCTGGGCTGCCAACCGGGTGACGTCCTGAGCGTCGACCCGCCGCGCGGCTGACCGGCAGGGGGCGAAGTCGCACGAACGTGCGGACACTTCCCGGTCCGCCGGGTTAGCGTGGGCGCGGACCTCGGCAGCGAGGTGGCGTCGCCGGACGGGGCCGGCCGAGCGGCAGGAGCGGCATGGGCGGGGTGGTGGACGAACCGGGACGCTCCGCCGCGCCCCCGGGTCCCAGCCCGCTGTCCGGCGAGGTGCTCCTCCCGCACCGCGGGTTCACCAAGGCCCCCCAGATGATCGGGTGGTTCGCGCTGCTCGGCGGGCTGCTCGGCTCGGTCAACCTGTTCGTCGCCGGCGTGCTGCGCCCCGGCGTCTGGACCCTGCTCTACGGCGCCGTCATGGTCGGCCTGTTCGTGCTCGGCGCCTTCCTGATCACCTCGCGCCGGATGGCGTCGCGGCTGCTGCCGCTCGTGGTGCTGAACGGGCACGTCATCTACGTGGTCGTGGTGTGGTGCGTGACCGACGCCGGCAGGTACGCGACCCCGGTGATGCTGCTGTTCTCGGTCGTCACCGGTGCGCTGGTGCTGCAGCGCGCGGCGTTCGTCGTCAGCTGCCTCGTGCTGGTGCCGGTCCTCGCGTTCGCCCTCTACCCCCGGTACCCGGACGACCGCGCCGGCCTGGTCGTGCAGGTCGTGGTGCACAGTGCGGTCCTGGTCATCACCGCCGTCAGCCTCTACCTGCTGCGCCGCCGCGCCGAGCAGCTGCTCGAGCGCACCTGGCGGTTGTCGCGCACCGACGAGCTCACCGGCCTGCCGAACCGTCGCCAGGTCACCGAGCGCGCCCCCGACCTGGTCGCCCGGGTGCAGCGCGAGCACGCGATGCTCTCGGTGCTGGTGCTCGACGTCGACCGGTTCAAGCAGGTCAACGACGAGCACGGCCACGCCGTCGGCGACGCCGTGCTCGCCGCGGTGGGGGCCGCCCTGGCCCAGCAGGTGCGCGCCGACGAGCTCGCCGCGCGCACCGGCGGCGAGGAGATGGTGGTGCTGGCCTGCGTCCCGGACGCCGGCGAGGCGACCCGGCTCGCGCAGCGGCTGCAGGCCGCCGTCCGGTCGGCCGACAGCCCGGTGCCCGTCACCTGCTCGCTCGGCCTGGCGGTCGAGCGCCCGCCGGCGGGCGCCGACCCGGCAGCCTGGGTGTGGCACCAGGTGAGCGTGGCCGACGGCGCGATGTACCGCGCCAAGCGCGAGGGGCGCGACCGGCTCGTCGTCGAGGACCGGCTGCCGGTCCGCACCGACCCCCAGCGCTGACACCGGCGCCGCCACCGGCGCCGGGAGGTCAGTCCGCCTCGACCGCCTCGAGGTGCAGCACCACCGACTGCTCGGGGTGCACGGCCGGCACCTGCAGGCCCACCCGCTCCAGCACCGCACCGGGGACGACGGCGCCCTCGGCCGACCACCACGGCGGTGTGCGCAGCCCGGACGGCGCGGCGCCGGGCTGCACCGGTGTCACCCGGTAGCGGCGCTGCGGGTCGAGCCCGCGCAGCCGGGCGCGCGGCGGCCGCTCCGGCAGGCTCCAGGCCAGCGAGGCGATCTCGACCAGGGCCTGCGAGCCGTCCGGCGCCACGACCCCGTGCACCCAGGTGGTGCCGGACGGGTCGGGCCCGCGGACGAGCCGCCCGGTGGCCAGCAGGTCGCGGTGCCGCTTCCACTCCGCGATCCAGGCCGCCAGCTCGGCCCGCTCGTCGTCGGAGGCCGTGGTGACGTCCCACTCGACGCCGTAGTGGCCGAACAGCGCGGTCGCGGCGCGGAACGACAGGTCGTGCCGGCGGCCGGTGGTGTGGCTGCGCGGTGAGCCGACGTGCGAGCCCATCAGCTCCGGCGGGAGCAGCTGGGAGGTCCAGCGCAGCAGCCGCTGCCGCTCGAGCGGGTCGATGCAGTCCGACACCCACACCCGGTCGGTGAGCTCGAGCACGCCGAGGTCGATCCGGCCGCCGCCGGCCGAGCACGACTCGATCTCGAGGTCGGGGTGGGCCGCCTTGACGGCAGCCAGCATCCGGTAGAGCGCGAGGGTCTGCTCGTGCTCGACGGGGCGGCCCCCGCGTCCCCGGTGGCCCGCCTCGACGTGGTCGCGGTTGTGGTCCCACTTCACGTACTGCACGTCGTACTCGTCCAGCACCGCCAGCAGCCGGCCGAGCACGGCGTCGTAGCAGGCCGGGTCGGCGAGGTTGAGCACGTGCTGGTGCCGCTGCTCGACGGGCAGGTCCGACC
The DNA here is from genome assembly GCF_054777815.1 of Angustibacter speluncae. NCBI lineage: Bacteria > Bacillati > Actinomycetota > Actinomycetes > Kineosporiales > Kineosporiaceae > Angustibacter > Angustibacter speluncae. Next base: position 16,665 of record NZ_BAAHAF010000027.1, read on the forward strand.
GCGCGGCCATCACCCACTCCGGGTGCGCCCGGGCCAGGTCGGAGTCGAGGTTGACCATCTCCGGCTCGAACCACAGGCCGAACTGCATGCCGTGGGCGTGCACGGCGTCGACCAGCGGGTGCAGGCCGTCGGGCCAGGCGTCCGGCGACACCGTCCAGTCGCCGAGGCCGGCGCGGTCGTGCCGCCGGGCGCCGAACCAGCCGTCGTCCAGCACGAACCGCTCGATCCCGATCTCGGACGCGACCCTCGCGAGCTCGAGCAGCCGGTCGGCGTCGTGGTCGAAGTAGACCGCCTCCCAGACGTTCAGCGTGACCGGGCGGTGTGCGTCGACGTGCTGCGGACGCGAGCGCAGGTGGTCGTGGAACCGGTGGGCCACGGCGTCGAGCCCGTCGCCGAACGCGCCGTGCAGCCAGGGGGTCCGGTACTCCTCACCGGTCGCGAGCTGCACCTCGTCGGGCAGCAGCAGCTCGCCGCCGCCGAGCAGCCGGTCGCCGGACGCGTGGTGCTCGGCGACGTACCGGGTGTTGCCGCTCCACCCGACGTGCACGGCCCAGGTGCGGCCGCGCTCGAACCCGGCGCCGGCCTCGCTCGCGTGCAGCACGTACGGCGAGTCGAGCCCGGTGCGCCCGCGCCGGCCCTCGCGGACGTGGCTGCCGACGACGAACGGGTGGCGCTGGGCCGACCGCTCCATGCCCCAGCGCCCGGTGAGGTCGAGCAGCTCCTCGGCGGCGTCGGCGACCGGCAGGTAGAGCGACAGCTCGTGCACGGCCAGCGGGTCGCCGTCGTTGCGCAGCGTGGCGCGGGCGCGCAGCAGACCGCCGGTCAGCAGCTCGAGCTCGAGCCGCAGCCGCAGCGCGTGCTCGTCGTCGACGGCGTCGACGACGAGCAGCCCGGTCCCCTGCTCGTGGTGCGCGCGGACGTCGGCGCCGTCGACGGTCACGGCGTCGGTGCGGAACCGGGTCGACCACGCCTGGCCGCCGCGCGAGGCGACCAGGCCGGGACGCCCGAACCACCCCGTCCACGGCTCCGGGACGAGGGCGGGCGGACCCGCGTCGATCCCGTTCTCGTACGCGTCCTCGGCGCGGACGACGAGCGCCGCCGCCGCGGCCCCGGCGGCGTCGAGCGGGCCGAGGTCCTCGCCCCAGTGCAGGACGGCCGGGAGGCGGTCGGGGGCGCAGCGGACGAGCACGGAGACGCCGGCCTCGCGCAGGTGCACGAGCCGGTCGGGGGCCTCGATCCGGGAGGAGGTCGTCACCCCGCCAACACTAGGCTGGGAGGCATGACCCACGTCCTGTCCGCCGTCGCCTGGCCGTACGCCAACGGCCCGCGCCACATCGGCCACGTCGCCGGTTTCGGCGTGCCGTCCGACGTGTTCAGCCGGTACATGCGGATGGCGGGTCACGAGGTGCTGATGGTCTCGGGCACCGACGAGCACGGCACGCCGATCCTGGTGCAGGCCGACAAGGAGGGCGTCACCGCGCGCGAGCTCGCCGACGCGAACAACGCGGTCATCGTCGGCGACCTCGTCGGCCTCGGGCTGTCGTACGACCTGTTCACCCGCACCACGACCGGCAACCACTACGAGGTCGTGCAGGAGATGTTCCGCACGGTGCGCGACAACGGGTACATGGTCGAGCAGACCACCCAGGGCGCGATCAGCCCGTCGACCGGCCGCACCCTGCCCGACCGCTACATCGAGGGCACCTGCCCGATCTGCGGCTACACCGAGGCCCGTGGCGACCAGTGCGACAACTGCGGCAACCAGCTCGACCCCACCGACCTGATCGACCCGCGCAGCAAGATCAACGGCGAGACGCCGGAGTTCATCGAGACCCAGCACTACCTGCTCGACCTGCCCGCGCTCGCCGACGCGCTGCACGAGTGGCTCGACGGTCGCGAGGCCGCCGGCACCTGGCGACCCAACGTGATCCGGTTCTCGAAGAACATCCTCGAGGAGATCCGGCCGCGCGCGATGACGCGCGACATCGACTGGGGCATCCCGGTGCCGGGCTGGGAGGACCAGCCGACGAAGAAGCTGTACGTCTGGTTCGACGCCGTCGTCGGGTACCTGTCGGCGACGGTCGAGTGGGCCCGTCGGCAGGGGACGCCGGAGCGCTGGCGCGAGTGGTGGAACGACCCGCAGTCCCTGGCCTACTACTTCATGGGCAAGGACAACATCGTCTTCCACTCCCAGATCTGGCCGGCCGAGCTGCTCGCGTACAACGGGCAGGGGTCCCGCGGCGGCGAGCCGGGGACGTTCGGCGTCCTCAACCTCCCCACCGAGGTCGTGTCCTCGGAGTTCCTCACGATGGGCGACCAGCAGTTCTCCTCGAGCCGCGGCCACGTGCTCTACGTGGGCGACTTCCTCGACAAGTACGGCCCCGACGCGCTGCGGTACTACATCTGCGCCGCCGGGCCCGAGACCTCCGACGCCGCCTTCACCTGGGCCGAGTTCGTCACCCGCAACAACTCCGAGCTGGTGGCGGGCTGGGGCAACCTGGTCAACCGGACGGCGACGATGGTCGCGAAGAGCTTCGGCGAGATCCCGGCCGCCGGCGCCCTGGAGCAGGTCGACGAGGACGTGCTCGCCTCCGTCCGAGGCGGTTTCACCACCGTCGGCGAGCTGATCGGGCGGCACCGGCTGCGCGCGGGCGTCGCCGAGGCGATGCGCGTCGTGGGCGAGGTGAACAAGTACCTCACCGCCACCGAGCCCTACAAGATGAAGGACGAGAGCCAGCGCGAGCGGCTCGCGACCGTCCTGCACGTGGCCGTGCAGTGCGTCAGCGACTGCAACCTGCTGCTCGCGCCGTTCCTGCCGCACGCGGCCAACGCCGTGCACCGCACCCTCGGAGGCGAGGGCGACCTGGTGCCGATGCCGGTCGTCGAGCAGGTCGACGAGCTCGACACCGGGTCGGGTGCCGGCCTCACCCGCTACCCCGTCATCACCGGCGAGTACTCCTCGACGCCCCGGTGGGAGCCGCGGGCCGTCGTCGTCGGCACGCCGGTCGCCAAGCCGGTGCCGGTGTTCCGCAAGCTCGACCCCGCGGTCACCGACGACCGCGGCTGGCCGGGCTGACACCGGGGTGGCCGAGCGCCAGCGCCGGGCCGACGCGCAGGTCCGCCCGCCGCTGCCCGAGGCGCTGCCCGTCGTGGGCGGCGGGGTGGTCGACGACCACACCCACCTCGACCACGAGGCGTCCGACGAGGTCGTGGCGTCGCTGCTGCTCGCGGCGGAGCGGGCCGGGGTGCCGCGCTCGGTGCAGATCGGCTGCGAGCTCGAGTCGGCCCGGTGGACCGTCGGCGCGGTCGAGCGCTTCCCGCAGCTGCTCGGCGGCGTCGCGATCCACCCGAACGAGGCGCCGCGACTGGCCGCGGCCGGCACCCTCGACGACGCGCTGACCGAGATCGAGCGGCTGGCGCGGCACCCGCGGGTGCGGGTGGTGGGGGAGACCGGGCTCGACGCCTTCCGCACCGACCACGACGACGCCGTCGCGGCCCGGGCGCAGGAGGAGTCGTTCCGGGCGCACGTCGAGATGGCGAAGCGGCTCGGGAAGGTGCTGCAGATCCACGACCGCGACACCCACGACGACGTGCTGCGCGTGCTCGCCGACGGGGGGGCGCCCGACCGCACCGTCTTCCACTGCTTCTCCGGCGACGCCGCGATGGCCCGGTTCTGCGCCGAGCAGGGCTGGTACCTCTCGTTCGCCGGCGTCCTCACCTTCAAGAACGCGCACGAGCTGCGGGAGGCGCTGCGGGCGGTCCCGCTGGAGCAGGTGCAGGTCGAGACCGACGCCCCGTACCTGACCCCGGCGCCCTACCGCGGCCGGCCCAACGCCGGGTACCTCGTCCCCCTCACCGTCCGGGCGGTGGCCGAGGTGCTCGACCGGCCGGTCGAGCAGGTCTGCGAGGTGCTGGCCGCCACGAGCGAGCAGCTGTACGGCCCGTGGTGAGCCGCTAGGTCCAGTAGAGGACGCGGCACCCTGGTAGCCGCTCGGCCAGCCGGCCGGAGAACCACGTGCGCAGCTCGCGCATCACGTCGGCGGGGTAGACGTACTTCACCGCGCCGTACCTGCCGTGCTTGCGCGAACGGCTCGCCTCGTCCATCTCGAGGCGGGTCCGCGGGTACCAGCCGGTCAGGACGTCCTTGCTGCCCGGCGTGAACCGGTGCGTGATGAGCTCGGCGGTGAGGTCGAGGTCGGCGACGCCGTCCACGGCGGCCGCGACCAGGTCGAGCAGGTGGTCGTACGCGTCCTGCCAGCCGGGCACGGGCATGATCGGCGCCACCGTGAGCCCCACCGGGTAGCCGTCGAGCGCGAGGCGCCGCAGGGCGGCGACACGGTGCTCGAGCGGGCTGGTGCCGCCCTCGAACCGCGTGGTGACCGGTAGCGCGTTCACCGACAGGCGCACCCGGGTGCGCCCGGCGTGCGGCAGGCCGACGAACCGGTCGACGTCGTCGTACTTGGTGGTCCAGCGCAGCTGCACGTCGTCGTCCCAGGCCCCGAAGTGCCGCACCGCCCGCTCCCAGGAGCCCGTGAGGTGGTCCAGGGCCAGCGGGTCGGTGTAGCAGGAGGCCTCGAAGGTCGTCCCCTCGTGCGCGCGGTCGGCCCTGCGGCTGGTCACCGTGCCGCGGTGCGCGTAGTCGGCGAGCCCGTCCAGGATCAGGTCCAGGTCGGCGTACACGCGGGTGACCGGTGGGCCGCTCAGCGACCCGGCGAGGTAGCAGTACTGGCAGTGCGCGGGGCAGCCCTCGGCGAGGTCGACCCGCCAGTCGGCGCTCGGGGCGATGGGCTGCAGCCGCCGGCGCGACGGCGGGCTCACCACGACGGCGAGCGTCGACTTGGCGCGGGCGTAGGTCTCGCGGTCGGTGGCGCCCCGGACGCCGGTCAGGCGGTTGGCGCGGAGCCGCTCCACCTCGATCCCGAGCCGCTCGACCCGCTCGACGACCTGCCGGCCGTGCTCGTGCTCGAGCGCCGCGGGGGTCACCACCACCCGGCGGGGCAGCCACCGCCGGGCCGCCCGTGCCGGCGGCGCCGTGCCCGCGAGGTCGTGCAGGTCGGCCTGCTCGCCGCTGGCGTCGTGGGGCGCGTCGAGGTCCGGTGCGAGCGGGACCGAGAGGTCGATCGCGTCGTCGGTCCTCCGGTGCGCCCCGGTGCCCATGCTCGACCGTCGCACGGGTGCCGGGATCGCGCGATCTGTCCGGATCGATTTCGCGCAAGGTCTCGAACAGGTTACGGTGGATCGTCAGCCGGGGTCGGGGAAGGCCTCGGGCGACGGCATCGGCGTGACGTCGGAGCGGCCCCCACGGGGACCGTGACGGGGTCACGTCCTTCGCGCGCGAGCACACCGGGGACCGCTCGGGCGCGTCGCCCCGTGCCGTGCCCGAACGCCTCCGATGCCCGGGCAGATCGACGTCAGGATCCCTGTGTTCTCGTTCCCCTCCGGACGCGCGACCCGCATCGCGGGCCAGGCCGCCGTCCTCGCCGTCCTCGTGGGTGGCACCGCCGCGTACGCCGCCAACGACACGACCGTCGAGCTCACCGTCGACGGCAAGACCTCCGAGGTCAGCGCCTTCGGCCGCACCTCGGTCGAGGACGTGCTCGAGAAGGCCGGCGTCGAGGTCGGCCAGCGCGACCTGGTCGCCCCCTCGCTCGACACCCGCGTCTCCGACGGCGACGAGGTGCTCGTGCAGTTCGCCCGGCAGCTGACCGTCACGGTCGACGGCCAGGAGCAGACCTACTGGACGACGGCGCTGACCGTCGACCAGGCCCTGGAGGACCTCGACATCCGCGCCGAGGGCGCGTGGCTCTCGTCCTCCCGCTCGTCCCGGCTGGCCCGCTCGGGCGCCGAGCTCGAGCTGTTCACCCCCAAGGACGTGCAGGTGCTCGTCGACGGCCGCACCGTCGACGCCACCTCGACCTCGCGCGACGTCGCCGCCCTGCTCGAGGAGCTCGGCGTCGTCCTCGACGCCGACGACACCACCAAGGTGCCGCTCGAGACGCCGCTGTCGGACGGGCTCGTGGTCGACGTCGACCGCATCGTGACCCAGGAGCACACCTACGTCGCCGCCGAGGCCGCCCCGGTCGAGGAGCGCGAGAGCGCCGACCTGTTCCAGGGCCAGACCAAGGTCCTCGAGGCCGGTCGCGACGGGCAGCGCACGATCGTGCTGTCGATCACCACCTCGGACGGCTCGGAGGTCTCGCGCACCGAGGTGTCGAGCACGCTGACCCAGGCGCCCGCCGCCAAGGTCGTCCTGAAGGGCACCAAGCCGAAGCCGACCGTGCCGAGCGCCCCGCCGAACTACGCCCCCGGCAGCTCGGTCTGGGACCGTCTGGCGCAGTGCGAGTCCGGCGGCAACTGGTCGATCAACACCGGCAACGGCTACTACGGCGGCCTGCAGTTCAACCTGAGCACCTGGCAGTCGAACGGCGGCAGCGGCTACCCGCACCAGAACACGCGGGAGCAGCAGATCGCGGTCGCCGAGCGGCTGCACGCCGCCCGCGGGTTCAACCCGTGGCCGGCCTGCGCCGACAAGCTCGGTCTGCGCTGAGCGAGCACACCACCCCTGACGGCCTGCTCGGTCCCGGCGACATCCGGGACCTGGCAGGCCGTCTCGGCGTCCGGCCGACGAAGACCCTCGGCCAGAACTTCGTGGTGGACGCCAACACCGTCCGCTCGATCGTGCGCCGCTCCGGCGTCGGCGGCGACGACGTGGTCGTCGAGGTGGGGCCGGGTCTCGGCTCGTTGACGCTGGGTCTGCTCGACGTCGTCGCCGCCGTCGTGGCCGTCGAGGTCGACCCGGTGCTCGCCGGACAGCTGACCGCCACGGTCGCCGACCGCCGGCCCGACCGCGCGACCGCGCTCACCGTGGTCGCGGCCGACGCCCTCGAGGTCACCGCGCTGCCGGGCCCGCCGCCCACGGCGCTCGTGGCCAACCTGCCGTACAACGTGGCGGTGCCGGTCCTGCTCTCCTTCCTCGAACGGTTCCCGTCGCTGCGCACCGCGCTGGTGATGGTGCAGTCGGAGGTGGCCGACCGGCTCGCCGCCGGGCCGGGCAGCCGCACCTACGGCGTCCCGTCGGTGAAGGCGGCCTGGTGGGCCGAGACCACCCGCGCGGGGTCGGTCGGGCGCTCGGTGTTCTGGCCGGTGCCCAACGTCGAGTCGGCGCTGGTGCGCCTGGTGCGACGCGACCCCCCGGAGACCTCCGCCTCCCGCGAGGAGGTCTTCGCCGTCGTCGACGCCGCGTTCGCGCAGCGCCGCAAGACCCTGCGCGCCGCGCTGGCGGGCTGGGCGGGTGGTGCCGACCGCGCCGAGGCCGCGCTGGTGGCGGCCGGGATCGACCCGCGCACCCGCGGCGAGCGGCTCACCGTCGAGCAGTTCGCGGCCGTCGCCGCGGCGGCCCGTCCCGACGCGCCGGGGCGCGCCGCAGCCGACTAGGGTCGGTGCTCACCGGGCGACGGGAGGCGGCTCGCATGACGGTCACGGCCGACGGCGTCCGCGTCCGCGTGCCCGCGAAGATCAACCTCGGGCTGGCGGTCGGTCCGCCCCGGCCCGACGGCTTCCACGAGCTCGCCACCGTCTACCAGGCGGTCTCGCTCTACGACGACCTGCACGCCACGCCGGCCGACGACGTCACCGTCGAGGTCGAGGGCGAGGGCGCCGACGCCGTCCCGGCGGACGGGTCGAACCTCGCGGTGCGCGCGGCCCGGCTGCTGGCCGAGCGCGCGGGCGTGGCGGAGGGGGCGCACCTGCGCGTCACCAAGCGCATCCCGGTCGCGGGCGGCATGGCCGGCGGGTCGGCCGACGCCGCCGCCGCGCTCGTCGCCTGCGACGTCCTGTGGCGCACCGGCCTGGCCCGCGACGAGCTGGCCGACCTCGCCGCGCAGCTCGGGTCCGACGTCCCCTTCTCGCTCGTCGGCGGGACCGCCGTCGGAACTGGTCGCGGAGAACGGGTCTCGCCGGCGCTGGCGCGCGGCGAGTACCACTGGGTGCTCGCCCTCGCCGACGGCGGCCTGTCGACGCCCGCGGTCTACGCCGAGTGCGACCGGCTGCGCGACGGCCGCGACGTCCCCGACCCCGTCGTCCCCGCGTCGCTCATGCAGGCGCTGCGCACCGGTGACCCCGCGGCCCTCGGCGCCGCGCTCCACAACGACCTGCAGCCGGCCGCGCTCAGCCTCGCCCCCGACCTGCAGCGCACCCTCGAGGTCGGCGAGGGCGAGCGCGCGCTCGGCGCGCTGGTCTCCGGGTCCGGTCCGACGGTCGCGTTCCTCGTGCCCGACAACGACGCCGCGCTCGACCTGTCGGTCGCGCTGTCGGCGTCCGGGACGTGCCGCGACGTGCTGCGCGTCACCGCGCCGGTCGGCGGCGCGCGCGTGGTCGAGCAGGTCGTCCACCGCTGACCCCCGGCTCGGCGCGCGCGACCGCGAACCGGACCGCAGGGTGGAGGGGTGAGCGCCGAACCCCTCGACCCCAGCGTCCCCGCGCCGCCCGCCGACGCGGCTCCGGCCGACGTCCCCGCCGACGTCGCCGCGACCCTGCGCGAGATCGCGGCCGACCGGTTCGGGTGGACGACCTTGCGGCCCGGACAGGCCGAGGCGGCCGGGGCCCTGGCCGCGGGTCGCGACGCGCTCGTGGTGATGCCGACGGGGCACGGCAAGTCGGCGGTGTACCAGCTCGCCGGGCTCGCGCTCCCGCGCGCGACCGTGGTGGTCTCGCCGCTGATCGCGCTCCAGCACGACCAGGTCGTCTCGCTCGCCGGCACCGGCGTCGACGACGCGGTCGCGGTGAACTCGCGGCTGTCGGTGGCCGAGCGCGACGACGCCTGGGCCCGGGCCGCCGACGGCTCCGCGCGGTTCGTCTTCCTCTCGCCCGAGCAGCTCGCCCGCGACGACGTGCTCGAGCGGCTCCAGTTCCTCCAGCCCTCCCTCCTCGTGGTCGACGAGGCCCACTGCGTCTCGCAGTGGGGCCACGACTTCCGTCCGGACTACCTGCGGGTGGGCGAGGCCGTCGAGGCGCTCGGCCGCCCGACCGTGGCGGCGCTCACCGCGACCGCGTCGCCCCCCGTGCGCGACGACGTCGTCGCGCGGCTGCGGATGCGCGACCCGCTCGTGCTGGTCGAGGGGTTCGACCGGCCGAACCTGTGGCTCGAGGTGACCCGCACGACGTCCGACGACGACAAGCGCGAGCAGGTGCTGCTGCGCGCGGCCACCTCGGCCAAGCCGGGCCTGGTGTACACCGCGACCCGGCGGGACGCCGAGCGGTACGCGGGGGAGCTGAGCGGGCTCGGGCTGTCGGCGGCGGCCTACCACGCCGGTCTGCGCGAAGCCGAGCGCACGCGGGTGCACGAGGAGTTCCTGGCCGGCGACCTCGACGTCGTCGTCGCGACGTCGGCCTTCGGCATGGGCATCGACAAGGCCGACGTGCGGTTCGTCGTGCACGCCTCGGTGACCGACTCGCTCGACTCGTACTACCAGGAGGCCGGTCGCGCGGGCCGCGACGGCGAGCCGGCCCTGGCGGCGCTCTGGTACCGGCCGGAGGACCTCGGGCTGCAGCGGTTCCTCGGCGGCGGCGCGGCCGACGAGGACGTGGTGCGCGCCGTGGCGAACCGCGTGCACCGCGCTGCCCCCGACCGGCTGACGAGAAGCGCGCTGCACGAGCAGGTCCCGGGCAGCCGGGCCAAGGTGACGGCCGCGGTGAACCTGCTCGAGCAGGTCGGGGCGGTGCTCTGCTCGCCGAAGGGGCTCGTCTGGGTCGAGGGCGTCGCCAAGGGCGGCGCGGTCACCGCCGCGCTCGACGCCGACGAGACGCGGCGGCGGGTCGCGCGCACCCGCCTCGACATGGTGCGCGCGTACGCGGAGACGACGGGCTGCCGGCGGCAGGTGCTGCTCGGCTACTTCGGCGAGACCCCGGACGGCCCGTGCGGCGGCTGCGACACCTGCCGCGACGGCTCGGCGCGCGAGCAGGCCGAGCGCGCCGCCGAGGTCGACCTCGGCGACGTGCCGGCGCTGCAGCCGGGGCAACGGGTCGAGCACCGCGAGTGGGGCCGCGGCACCGTGGTGCAGCTCGAGGCCGACCGGGTCACCGTCCTGCTCGAGGACGAGGGGTACCGCACGCTCGCGCTCGGGGCGCTGGCCGGCACCGACCTGCTGCGCGTGGTCGGCTGACCACTCCCGGCGGGCGACCCGCACGTCCGGACGCGCCCGCGGCGGGTGCGAGGATGGACGCGCCATGGCCCACCTGCTGAACGCCGAGTCGGCGACCGTCGTGCTGGCCGCCCGCACCGTGCTCGACCGCGTCAGCCTCGGCCTCGACGACGGCGACCGGGTGGGCGTCGTCGGCCGCAACGGCGACGGCAAGAGCACCCTGCTGCGCACCCTGACCCGACGCCAGGACCTCGACGGCGGCCGCGTCACCCACACCCGCGACCTGCGCGTCGGGTACCTCGAGCAGGCCGACCTCACCTCGTCCGGCACCGTGCTCGAGACCGTGCTCGGACCCGACCGGCTCGCCGCCGGCACGCACGCCTGGGCCGGCGACGCCGCGGTGCGCGGCGTGCTGGCGGGCCTGCTGTCCGACATCGAGGCGGCTGTCCCCGGCGGGTACGACGCGCCGGTGTCGGCGCTGTCGGGCGGGCAGCGCCGACGCGTCGCGCTGGCCGCCGTGCTGCTCGGCGACCACGACCTGCTGGTGCTCGACGAGCCGACGAACCACCTCGACGTCGAGGGCGTCGCGTGGCTGGCCGAGCACCTGCGCACCCGCTGGCCGGCCGGCCGCGGCGCCCTGCTCGTCGTCACCCACGACCGGTGGTTCCTCGACGCCGTCTGCACCACCACCTGGGAGGTGCACGACGGCGTCGTCGACGCGTACGAGGGCGGGTACGCCGCCTACGTGCTCGCGCGGGCCGAGCGCGCCCGGGTGCAGGCCGTCACCGACGAACGGCGCGCCAACCTGCTGCGCAGGGAGCTCGCCTGGCTGCGCCGGGGTGCCCCCGCGCGCACGTCCAAGCCGAAGTTCCGCATCGACGCGGCGTCGGCGCTGGTGGCGCACGAGCCGCCGCCGCGCGACTCGGTCGAGCTGGTCGCCACCGCCTCGGCCCGGCTCGGCAAGGACGTTCTCGACCTCGAGGACGTCACCTACGCGGTCGAGCAGGACGGCGTGCGCCGGACGCTGCTCGACGGCGTGACCTGGCGGCTGGCCCCGGGCGACCGGGTGGGCGTGGTCGGCGTGAACGGCTCCGGGAAGACCACGGTGCTGCGGCTGCTAGCCGGCGAGCTCGTCCCGGACGCGGGACGGGTGAAGCGGGGCTCGACCGTCCGGCTCGGCGCCCTGACCCAGCACCTGCGCGAGCTCGACGAGGTCGCCGGCTACCGGGTCGTCGAGGCGGTGCAGCGCGAGAAGGGTGCGGTGCAGGTCGGCGGCAAGGAGGTCAGCGCGACGCAGCTCGTCGAGCGCCTGGGCTTCACCGGCGAGCGCGCGTGGACGCCCGTCGCCGACCTCTCGGGAGGGGAGCGACGACGGCTCGCGCTCGTGCGCCTGCTCGTCCACGAGCCCAACGTACTGCTGCTCGACGAGCCGACGAACGACCTCGACACCGACACGCTGGCCGCGCTCGAGGACCTGCTCGACTCCTACGCCGGCACCCTCGTCGTCGTCTCCCACGACCGGTACCTGCTCGAGCGGGTCTGCGACCGGCAGGTCGCGCTGCTCGGCGACGGCCGCGTCCGCGACCTGCCGGGTGGGGTCGAGGAGTACCTGCGCCTGCGCGAGACCGTGCCCGTGGCCGGCGGGGCCCCGTCGCCCGCGGCCGCCCCCTCCGCGGCGGCACCCGCCGGGCCGTCGAGCGCGCAGGTGCGCGCGGCGCGCAAGGAGGTCGCCCGGCTCGAGCGCGCGGTCGACCGGCTCACCCGGCGCGAGGGCGAGCTGCACGCGCAGATGGCCGAGGCCGCCACCGACCACACCCGCGTCCTGGCCCTCGACGCCGAGCTGCGCTCGGTCGTCGCCGAGCGGGAGGCCGCCGAGGAGGCCTGGCTCGAGGCCGCCGAGGTCGCGGGCTGACCCCACCCGTCCGAGATCCCCACCGTCCGATCTCCCCACCGCCCCAGCGAGGAGCACCCGTGAGCGACGCCGCCGACCCCGCCGCCCCGATCCGTCCCGGCGCCGCCGTGCGCCCCGGGGTGGTCGCCCTGGTCACCGCGCTGGTCGTGAACATCGCGGTGGTGCTGGTCGGCCGGTCCACCGGCGCCGACCTCGAGGTCACCCAGGGCGGCACCACGACGACCGTCGGCGTGCCCCAGGTCGCCGCGATGACGGTCGGCCCGCTCGCCGCGGCGACCGTCGTGCTGGCGCTGGTGGGCCGCTTCGGCGCCCACGCCTGGAACCTGCTCGCCTGGGCGGGCCTCGGCATCGGGGTGCTCACCGCGGCGCTGCCGCTGCTGGCCGACGCCTCGACCGAGACCCGGCTGACGCTCGCCGTCCTGCACGTGTGCGTCGGCTTCTCCTGGTTCCTCGCGGTGCGCCGCGCGCTGCCGCAGGGGGCGCTCGCCTCAGCCTGAGGCGTCGCGCCGCACCAGCACGACGGCCACGTCGTCGTCGCGGCGGGGGTCGCGCACGGCCGCGACGACGCGGTCGAGCCAGCCGTCGAGGTCGTCCCCCCGCAGGTCGCGCAGGGCCGAGACCAGCCGCGCCGTGCTGACGTCGGCGTCCTCGCCGGGGCGCTCGGTCAGGCCGTCGGTGTGCAGCACCAGCACCTCGCCGGGCGCCACCACCGTCTCGAGCACCGACCGCTCGCCCCCGCCCGCACCGAGCAGGAAGGTGGCCTGCGGGCGCAGCAGCTCGACCGAGGAGTCGGCGCGCACGACCAGGGCGGGTGGGTGCCCCGCGCTCACCACCTCGGTGCGCCCGTCGTCGCCCACCACGGCGTAGACGGCGGTCACGAGCTGCTCGACCTGCAGGACGTCGAAGACCCGGTCGAGGTGGGCCATCACGGCGTCCGGCCGGTCGTCGAGCGCCACGAGCGCGCGCAGCGTCGACCGCATCTGCGCCATCACGGCGGCCGCCGCCACCCCGCGCCCCATCACGTCGCCGACGAACAGCGCGAAGCGGTCCCCGAGCGGCACCAGGCCGTAGAAGTCGCCGCCGGCGTCCGTCCGCCCGGCGGGCAGGTAGCGCACCGCGACGCCCCACCCGGGCGGCTGGGGGAGCGCGGCCGGCAGCACCGCCTCCTGCAGCTCGAGCGCGACGTCGCGCACCTGGCTGTGCAGCTGGGCGTTGTCGATGGCCACGGCGGCGCGGCGGGCGATCTCCTCGCCGACGCCGAGGTCGGCGGGACCGAACCGGCGTCCGTGCTCGCCCGCGACCCAGGTGACGACGCCGAGGACCCGTTCGTGCACCGTCAGCGGGCACGACATCGCGCTGCGCGCCTCGAGCAGCCGGATCAGCCGCAGGTGCTCCTCGTCCTTCGCGCCGTGGGCGAGCATCTCGTCGGTGACGTCCGGGACCAGGACGCTGCGTCCGGTGCGGAGCACCGCGTACGGGCCGCCGGTGTCCTCGGGTGAGGCGGGGTAGCGCTCCTGCAGCAGGCGCACCGTGTCGTCGAGCTCGGGTCGGTTGTGCGCGACGGCGATGGTCCGCAGGCGCCCGTCCTCGGCGAGCGAGATCGCGCACCAGTCGGCGAACGACGGGACAGCCGCCTGGGCGACGGCCCGCAGCGTGCTCTCCAGGTCGAGGTCGCCGGCCAGGCTGGACGCGGCGTCGGCGAGCAGCGACAGCTCGGTCTGCCGGTCGGCGACGGCGCGCTGGGCGTCGACCCGGTCGATCGCCGCCGCGCAGGTGTCGGCGAGCAGGCGCAGGAAGATCCGCTCGGTCTCGTCGAGGTCGCGCCGGCCGGCGAACGACAGGTTGAGCACGCCCACGCAGCGGTCGCCGCCGACGAGCAGGGGCAGGGCCAGCAGCGTCCGCTCGCCCTCGCTGGCCATCTCCAGGTCCGGGTAGCGCCGCCGGATCTCGTCCAGCCCGCTGACGAGCACCCGGCGGCGGGTGCGGAACGCCTCGGCGGCGGGGTTGGTGCCGCTGACCGGGAAGGTGGCCCACCGCCGGCGGACCGAGTCCTGCACGCCGGTGATGCCGACCATCGTCAGGGTCGTGTCGTCGAGGGCCAGCGAGAGCGACCCGATCGCCGCGCCGGCCGCCTCGGTGAGGTGGTCGGTGACCACCTTCGCCACGGCCTCGTGCGAGTCGGCGACGAGGAGCTCGGCGGTCGCCGCAGCGAGGCGGCGCAGCCGCTGCGGGTCGCTCGTCCGAGCGGCGACGTCGTCCGACATGCCCTGGATCGTAGGGGCTCTCGCACCACGACCCGGCGCCGACGACGCGCCGCGTGGCGGACGGGCGCGCACCGCGCGGGTGGTGCCGCCGTCCGGGTGCCGCTCAGCCGTCGAACGGGCGGACGAGCGCGCGCAGGGTAGCGACGAGCGCGTCGCGGTCGGGCTCGGCGAGCGCGGCGAGCAGGCCGTGCTCGCGCCGGACGAGGTCCTCGACCGCGGCGTCGACCCGCTCGCGGCCGGTGTCGGTGAGCCGCACGAGGACGCCTCGGCGGTCGCTGGGGTCCGGCAGCCGGGTGACCAGGCCCTGCGCCGCCAGCCGGTCGACGCGGTTGGTCATCGTCCCGCTCGTCACGAGGGTCTGGGTGACCAGCTGCCCGGGCGAGAGCTGGTACGGGTGTCCCGCCCGGCGCAGGGCGGCGAGCACGTCGAACGCCCAGGCCTCCAGGCCGTGCGCCGCGAAGGCGGCCCGGCGCGCGCGGTCGAGGTGGCGCGAGAGCCGGTCGACGCGGGAGAGGACCTCGAGCGGCGAGACGTCGAGGTCCGGCCGCTCGCGGCGCCAGGCGGCGACGATGCGGTCGACCTCGTCCTGGGGCACCGGCCCAGGATAGGCCCGCCGTCGAGATTCTCGACGCCGAGACTCTTGACGGCCTCGTCAGCAGGTCTCGAGCGCCGCCTCCTGCTGCGCCTGGATCGGCAGCACGGCGTCGTTCGCCGCGTCGATCTCGGCGAGCGGGTAGGTCTCGTTGCTCGTGCCGGTGGCGAACAGCCGCTCCTGCTCGACGTACTGGTTCAGCACCTGCACCTGCAGCCGGGCGACCTCCTGCAGGCAGGGCGCGCCGCCCTCGGCGGCGGCCGCCTCGAGCAGCGGGCCGTGGGTGCGGGCGACGTCGGCCGCCGTCGAGGTGGCGGCGATCATGCAGGTGAGGTCGTCGCCGGGAGGGCAGGCCTGCCGCTCGTCGAGGGCCGCCTGGGTCGCGTCGAACGCGGCCTTCAGCGCGGCCTGTAACGCGGCGTGGGCCGCGTCGGACTCCGCCTGCGGGTCGGCCGTCGGCTCGCTCGTCGTCGGCTCGCTCGTGGCCGGCGTCGTCGGGCCGGCCGTCGTCGGGTCGGCCACCGGCCCGGGCTCGGGCGAGCACGCGGTCAGCAGCAGGGCGCCGAGGCCGAGGGCGGTCAGGAGCCGGGTGCGCACGGGGTGGTCCTCTCGTCGGGCGGCCGCCGTCCGGCCGTCACCCCCATGGGACCACGTCGGGCGCTGGTCGGTTCCCGGCTGTCCCCAGGCGTTCTCGCGGGTCGCTGGCGACCGGGACGGTCAGGCGACCGTCCAGGTGTCGGAACCGAGCAGCAGCGCGTCGAGGTCGTCGTCGCCGGTGCGCGGGGCGTCGCCGCCCTCGTAGCCGGCGCCGTGCACCTGGCTGCGCACGACGTCGTCGTAGGTCGGCCGCTCGAACTGGCGGAACACCCCGACCGGCACCGCGGCCATCGTCGGGTCGTCGAGGCGGGAGATCGCGAACGCCTGCGTCGGGTCGTCGGCGGTGGCGTCGTGCACCAGCGGCTCGCGGCCGCCGAGCTCGGAGACCGCCACGACCTCGGCGCCACCGGACGCGCTGCGCACGACCGCCTTGCGGTCGGCCTCACCGCCGAACAGGATCGGCTGCCCCTGGTCGAGGTGCACCAGGCGGGCCTCGGCCTGCTCGCGGTCCTTGAGCACGTCGAACGCGCCGTCGTTGAAGATCGGGCAGTTCTGGTAGATCTCGACGAGCGCAGCACCCCTGTGCGCCACCGCGTTCCGCAGCACCTGCTGCAGGTGCTTGCGGTCGGAGTCCATCGTCCGGGCGACGAAGGTGGCCTCGGCACCGAGCGCGAGCGACACCGGGTTGAACGGGTGGTCGGCCGAGCCCGCCGGCGTCGACTTGGTGACCTTGCCGACCTCGGACGTCGGCGAGTACTGGCCCTTGGTCAGCCCGTAGATCCGGTTGTTGAACAGCAGCACGGTGAGGTTCACGTTGCGCCGCATGGCGTGGATCAGGTGGTTGCCGCCGATCGACAGCGCGTCGCCGTCGCCGGTGACGACCCAGACGTTCAGGTCGGGGCGGCTGACCGCGAGGCCGGTGGCGATCGCGGGCGCGCGGCCGTGGATCGAGTGCAGGCCGTAGGTGTCGAGGTAGTACGGGAAGCGCGAGGAGCAGCCGATGCCGCTGACGCACACCACGTTCTCGCGCTTGATGCCGAGCTCGGGCATGAACGCCTGGACGGCCGCGAGGATCGCGTAGTCGCCGCAGCCGGGGCACCA
Organism: Angustibacter speluncae; assembly: GCF_054777815.1. Lineage (NCBI taxonomy): Bacteria > Bacillati > Actinomycetota > Actinomycetes > Kineosporiales > Kineosporiaceae > Angustibacter > Angustibacter speluncae. Next base: position 33,270 of record NZ_BAAHAF010000027.1, read on the forward strand.
CCGCACCTCGCTGCCGGACGTGAAGTCCTTCTTGGAGAGGGCTTCTCCCTCGCCGAGGGTCGGGACGCCCTCGAGCCCGGTGCGGACGCCGGGGAGGCCGAGCTGGATCGTCACGAGATCTCCTTCGCGTGCAGCTGGATCTGCTCCACCAGCTCGGCGGACGAGAACGGCAGGCCGCGCACCCGCGAGTACCCCTGCACGTCGACGAGGTACCGGGCGCGCAGCAGCAGCGCGAGCTGGCCGGAGTTCATCTCCGGGACGAGCACCCGGTCGTAGCGGCGCAGCACCTCGCCGAGGTTCGCCGGGAACGGGTTGAGGTGGCGCAGGTGGGCGCGGGCCACGGGCGTCCCGGCCTGGCGCGCGGCACGGGTCGCGGACGCGACCGGGCCGTAGGTGGACCCCCAGCCGAGCACCAGCAGCCGGGCGGGACCGGCGCCGTTCGCGGCGCCCGGGTCGTCGACCTCGACGTCGGGCACGTCGACGCCGTCGACCTTCGACTGGCGCAGCCGCGTCATCAGCTCGTGGTTGTCGGGGTCGTAGGAGATCTCGCCGGTGAGGTTCGCCTTCTCGATGCCGCCGATGCGGTGCTCGAGCCCCGGGACGCCGGGGGGCGCCCACGGGCGGGCGAGGGTCTGCGGGTCGCGGACGTACGGGTGGAACACCGGTGCGCCCTTGGCGTCCTCGGCGTTGGTCTCGGACGCGAACGGCACCCGCAGGTCGGGGAGCGAGGCGACCGACGGCACCTGCCACGGCTCGGACCCGTTCGCCAGGTAGCCGTCCGACAGCAGGACCACCGGGGTGCGGTAGGTGGTGGCGATGCGGACGGCCTCGACGGCGGCGTCGAAGCAGTCGACCGGCGACTGCGCGGCGACCACGGGCAGCGGGGCCTCGCCGTTGCGGCCGTGCAGCGCCTGCAGCAGGTCGGCCTGCTCGGTCTTGGTCGGCATGCCCGTCGACGGCCCGCCGCGCTGCACGTCGACCACGACGAGCGGCAGCTCGAGCGAGACGGCCAGGCCGATCGTCTCGGCCTTGAGCGCCAGACCCGGCCCGGACGTGGACGTCACGCCGATGGCACCGCCGTACGAGGCGCCGAGCGCCATGCCGACGGCGGCGATCTCGTCCTCGGCCTGCAGCGTCGTGACGCCCAGGTGCTTCAGGCCCGAGAGCGTGTGCAGGATGTCGGACGCCGGCGTGATCGGGTACGACCCGAGCACCAGCCGCAGGCCGGCGCGGTGCGCCGCGGCGACGAGGCCGTAGGCGAGCGCGGTGTTGCCGGTGACGTTGCGGTACGTGCCGGTCGGCGCCGGCGCGGGGGCCACGGTGTAGCGGACGGCGAAGCCCTCGATCGTCTCGCCGTAGGCCCAGCCCGCCTTGAGCGCGGTGAGGTTGGCCTCGAGGATCACCGGCTTCTTCGCGAACTTCTGCACCAGGAACGCCTCGGTGCCCGTGGTGGGGCGGTCGTAGAGCCACGACAGCAGCCCGAGGCTGAACATGTTCTTGCTGCGCTCGGCGTCCTTGCGGGTGAGGTCGAGGCCCTCGAGCGCCTTCACCGTCATCGAGGTGAGCGGCAGCGCGTGCACCCGGTACGACTCGAGCGAGCCGTCCTCGAGCGGGTTCGCCGAGTAGCCGACCTTGCTGAGCGCGCGCGTCGTGAACTCGTCGGAGTCGACGATGACCGTGCCGCCGCGCGGCAGGTCGCCGAGGTTCGCCCTGAGCGCCGCCGGGTTCATCGCGACGAGCACGTCGGGGGCGTCGCCGGGGGTGAGCACGTCGTGGTCGGCGAAGTGCAGCTGGAAGCTCGAGACGCCCGGGAGCGTGCCGGCAGGTGCCCGGATCTCGGCCGGGAAGTTCGGCAGCGTCGCCAGGTCGTTGCCCAGCGCGGCGGTCTCGGCGGTGAACCGGTCGCCGGTCAGCTGCATGCCGTCGCCGGAGTCGCCGGCGAAGCGGATCACGACGCGTTCGAGCGTCTCGACCGGACGATCGGTCGTCGCGTCGGTCTCCTGCGTCGTCATCTGCGCCCTTACCGTCCCTCGGTCAGGATGTCCAGTACTTCCTACGCCATCGTAGGCTCCCCTTACCGGCGCTGCCGAGCGGCCCAGCAGGTGGGACGTGCCACACCCCGGCCCCTGTTCGTTCACCACGTTCAGTTGGCGATCACCTACCGGACGTGGCGTGCGGGCCTCGTCAAGTGGGTGCCCGCCTCGCCGAGGAGTCAGGCGTCCAGGACGTCGGCGGCGTGGTCGGGGACCTGGCGGTACCGCTCGCGCGGGGGCCGGACGTAGTCCTCGGCCGGGGGCCGCGGCGGCAGCTCGACCGGCTCGAGCGGGGTGGGGACGTACGGCACCGAGCCGAGCAGGTGGGCGATCATGTTCATCCGCGCCGCGCGCTTGTCGTCGGCCTCGACGACGTACCAGGGCGCGACGTCGGTGTCGGTGCGCTCGAACATCTCGTCCTTGGCGCGCGAGAAGTCGACCCACCGGTCGCGGGTGGCGAGGTCGTTGGCCGAGAACTTCCACCGCCGCAGCGGGTCCTCGACGCGCGAGCGGAAGCGCTGCTCCTGCTCCTCGTCGCTCACCGAGAACCAGTACTTGCGCAGGAGCACGCCGTCGTCGACGAGCATCTGCTCGAACCCCGGGCACTGCCGGAAGAACAGGTCGACCTGCTCGGGCGTGCAGTACCCCATCACCCGCTCGACGCCGGCGCGGTTGTACCAGGACCGGTCGAACAGCACGATCTCCCCGGCCGCCGGCAGGTGCTCGACGTAGCGCTGGAAGTACCACTGCGTGCGCTCGCGCTCGGTGGGCGTCGGCAGCGCGACGACCCGCACCTGCCGCGGGTTGAGGTACTCGGTGATGCGGGTGATCGCCCCGCCCTTGCCCGCAGCGTCGCGGCCCTCGAACAGCACCACGACCCGCTGCCCGGTGTCGCGCACCCACGTCTGCAGCTGCACCAGCTCGGTCTGCAGCCGCAGCAGCTCCGCCTCGTACCGCCGCCTGCGCTCCTGCTTGCGCTGCTTCCCCATCGACCGAGGCTAGGACGTCGCGTTCACGCCGTCCTGCGCAGAACCCGCCCCGTCAGGGTCGGTCGAAGGGGCGTGAGGTGCGCATCCGGGCCGGCGGGCGTCAGTGTCCAGGTCCCGATCGCCCTACTCGAGGCCCCGTCGGAGCCGTCAGCCGCCGGTGCGCAGGCGGTCGGCGACCTCGAGCAGCCGGGTGGTCTCGTCGTCGGTGAGGGGGACCCCGAGCTCGCGCAGCCAGTGGCCCAGCTCGCCGGGCTCGAGCGGACGGTGCTCGGTCGGCTCGCCGGGACGCCGGACGGTGAGCGCCTGGTGCGTCACGGTCGTGTGCCCGCCGTCGCCGAACCGCGTGACCATCAGCCCGTGCCGGAAGTGCGTCGTCGGGTGCGTGCTCGTCCAGTGGTGGCCGAGCGCGAGGTCGACCGGGCGGACGGGCAGGTCGTCGGTGGTGTGCATCAGCTCCCACGCGCCGTCGCGGTGGCGGTGCAGCTCCCACGCCGGACCGCTCTGCGGCGTCTCGACGCGGGTCAGCCGGTACGCCCACCCTCCGTGGTCCTCGACCGCGCCGTCGGCCAGCGTGATCGGGCGCAGCACGCTCATGCCGAAGCCGGGGTCGGCGAGCACGCGCTCGCCGTCGACGTCGACCAGCACCACCGCGTGCGTGCGCGGCGCGACGTCGACGTCGCCGACCCGGGCAAGCCGGCGCTCCACCGCGTACCCGAGCCGCTCGAGGGCGGCCGCCAGCAGGGTCGCGTGCTCGAAGCAGTAGCCGCCGCGCCCGCGTCCGACGAACTTGGCCTGGACGGCGTCGAGGTCGACGCCGGGGTGCGTCTCGAGCAGCACGTCGAGGTTGTCGAAGGTGAACCGCCGCACGTGCGCCTCGTACAGCTCGTCCAGCGCCGCGCGGCCCGGTGGCCGCGCGGCCACGCCGACGCGCTCCAGGTACCCGTCCAGGTCGAGGCGGTCCACGCGCCACACGTCGGTGCCCACCCGGGCAGCATCCCACTAGGCTCGCCGGGTGCTCGCGTCCGCAGCGCTGCCGGCCTCGGTGGGCGTGCCGACCCAGGACCCCGGCGGCTACGTCGTGGTCGGGGCGGTGGCGCTCGCGGGCGTGCTGGTCGTCGTCGCGGGCATGACCGTCAACCGGTTGCTGCGCCCGAGCGCGCCGAGCCGCGGCAAGGCCACCACCTACGAGTCCGGCGTCGACCCGGTCGGCACCGGCTGGGCGCAGACGAACGTCCGCTACTACCTGTACGCGTTCCTCTACGTCGTGTTCGCGGTCGACGCGGTCTACCTGTTCCCCTGGGCCACGGTCGTCGAGCTCTACGGCTGGGCCACGGTGGTGACGATGGGCGTCTTCCTCGGCATCCTCGCGGTCGGCCTCGTGCACGTGTGGCGGGCGGGGGTGCTGACGTGGCGGTGAACGAGGGGCCCGTGCACCTGCCCGTGCCGACGGTCGGTCGGGCGCAGCAGCTCGTCCCCGACCCGGTGCGGTACGTCCTGAACTGGGGACGCAGGTACAGCCTGTGGGTCTTCAACTTCGGGCTGGCCTGCTGCGCGATCGAGTTCATCGCGGCCTCGATGTCGCGCAACGACTTCATCCGGCTCGGCGTCATCCCGTTCGCGAACGGCCCCCGCCAGGCCGACCTGATGGTCGTCAGCGGCACCGTCACCGACAAGATGGCGCCGGCGGTGCGGCGGCTCTACGACCAGATGCCCGACCCGAAGTACGTCATCTCCTTCGGTGCCTGCTCCAACAGCGGTGGGCCGTACTGGGACTCGTACTGCGTCACCAAGGGCGTCGACCAGATCGTGCCCGTCGACGTCTACGTCCCGGGGTGCCCGCCGCGGCCGGAGGCGCTGCTGCACGGCATCGTCACGCTGCAGAACAAGATCGCCGGCGAGGACCTCTCGGAGCGCTATCCGGGCGCGGACGGATGAGCGTCGCCTGGCCCGAGGGCCTCGTCGTCGACGAGTCGGACGCCGCAGGGACGCCCTGCGTCGACGTCCCCGCCGACCGCTGGGTGGAGGCCGTGACCGCCTGCCACGACGCGGGTTTCACGTACTTCGACTGGCTGTCGGCCGTCGACGAGCCCGAGGCGGTCGGCGACCGCCCGGTCGGCGCCGACGTCGTCGTGCACCTCGTCGGGTTCTCGCCCCTGCGGCGGGTGCTGCTGCGGGCACGCGTCGGCACCGAGGCGCCCGAGATCGACAGCCTCACGAGCGTCTTCGCCGGAGCGGCCTGGCACGAGCGCGAGACGCACGAGATGTTCGGCATCGGCTTCGCCGGTTTCGACGACGGCTCCGGCCAGGGCCTGCGCCCCCTGCTGCTGCCGGACGGCTTCGAGGGCACCCCGCTGCGCAAGTCGTTCCAGCTCGCGGCGCGCGCCGCGAAGCCGTGGCCGGGCGCCAAGGAGCCGGGGGAGAGCGGTGACGGCCAGGCCGCGTCGCCGTCGCGGCGCAAGCTGCTGCCGCCGGGCGTCCCCGACGCCGCCACCTGGGGGCCGCGCGACGCGCACGAGCCCGTCGGTCCGGTCGACACGGGTGACGACCGTGCCTGAGCTGCTCGGCGACGTCCTCGAGGTCGTGCTGCGCGCGGTCTGCGTCCTCGCCGCGTTCCTCGTGCTGCCGCTGGTCGTCGGCCAGACCGAGCACAAGGTGATGGCGCACATGCAGGGCCGGCTCGGCCCGATGTACGCCGGGGCGTTCCACGGCTGGGCCCAGCTCGTCGCCGACGGCGTGAAGTTCGTGCAGAAGGAGGACCCGGTGCCGGCGGCCGCCGACCGCACCGTCTTCCGCCTGGCACCCGGCGTCGCGCTGGTGCCGTACCTCGTGGCCCTGGCCGCCATCCCGCTCGCGCCGGGCGTGGTCGGGGCCGACGTCGACGCCGGGCTGCTCTTCGTCCTCGCGGTCTCGGCGATCGGCGTGCTCGGCACCCTGATGGGCGGCTGGTCGAGCGGCAACAAGTACAGCCTGCTCGGTGGGATGCGTTCGGCCGCACAGCTGCTCGCGTACGAGCTGCCGCTGGTGCTGGCTGCCACGTCGGTCGCGATGGCGGCCGGGACGCTGAACCTGAGCGGCATCGCCGACGCGTGGCAGTGGTGGTGGCTCGTGTGGCAGGCGCCGGCCGCGCTGGTGTTCCTCGTCGCCGCCGTGGCCGAGCTGCAGCGGCCACCGTTCGACATGCCGATCGCCGACTCCGAGCTCGTCATGGGCCCGTACACCGAGTACGCCGGGCTGCGGTTCGCCTTCTTCCTGCTCGCCGAGTACGCGGGCATCGTCGTGATGTCGGCGCTGTTCGCGGTGCTGTTCCTGGGCGGTTGGGCGGGTCCGTTCCCCGAGGTGCTCGGCTGGCTCTGGACGCTGCTCAAGGTCGGCCTGGTGTCGTTCGTCGTCATCTGGATCCGGGTGTCGTGGCCGCGGCTGCGCGAGGACCAGCTGCAGCGGCTCGCGTGGGTCGTGCTCGTCCCGGTGGCACTGGCCCAGCTGGCGCTCACGGCCGTCGTGGTGGTGGCGCTGTGACCGGGCCCCTGCGCGGTCTGGCCCGGGGCCTCGCCGTCACGCTGCGGACGCTCGGCCGTCCGACCGTCACCGCCGAGTACCCCGAGGTGGCGCCCGAGCTGCCGCCGCGCAGCCGCGGCGTGATCGCGCTGCTCGAGGAGAACTGCACCGTCTGCATGCTGTGCGCGCGCGAGTGCCCCGACTGGTGCATCTACATCGACTCGCACAAGGAGACGGTCACCGTCGAGGGCGCCGCCCGCGACCGGCAGCGCAACGTCCTCGACCGCTTCGCCATCGACTTCTCGCTGTGCATGTACTGCGGCATCTGCATCGAGGTCTGCCCGTTCGACGCGCTGTTCTGGTCGCCGCAGTTCGAGTACTCGCACACCGACATCGGCGACCTCACGCACGAGAAGGAGCGGCTGCGCGAGTGGATGTGGACGGTGCCCCCGCCGCCCGCCCTCGACCCCGCCGCGCCGGAGCCGAAGGAGACGACGGCCTCCACCCGCCCGGCCCGCCCCGCCCGGGCGGAGCGCCCCGCCCGCCCCGAGCGCCCCGCCCGGCCCCCGCGGGAGGAGGCGTGAGCGGGCTCGACGTCGCGATGGCCGCGGTCGCGCTGCTCACCGCCGCGGCGGGGCTGCTGGCCGTCACCAGCCGCAGCGTCGTGCACGCCGCGCTGTGGCTCGTCGTCGCGCTCGGGGGCGTGGCCGGGGTGTACCTGCTGCTCGGCGCCGAGGTGGTCGCGCTGGTGCAGCTGCTCGTCTACGTCGGCGCGGTCGTCGTCCTGGTGCTGTTCGCGCTGATGCTCACCCGCGCCCCGACGGGCCCGCGGCCCGAGCCCGGCGGTCCCGACGACCTCGACTCGCCCCGCCCCGTGCGGGTGCTCGCGGGGGTCGCGGGCCTGGCCACCGCCGTCCTCGTCGCCGGCTCGCTCGTCGCGGCCGCGGACGGGGACCGGGTCGTCGTCCGCGACGCCGCCCGCGGCGCCGCCCGCCCGCTCGGCGAGGCGCTGTTCGGCAGCTGGGTGCTGCCGTTCGAGCTGGTGTCGGTGCTGCTGCTGGCCGCGCTCGTCGCGGCGGTGGCCGTCAGCCGCGGCCGCTCCGGCGGGGGGACGCCGTGATCGACCTGCTCGTCCCGTGGCTGCTCGTCGGCGTGCTGGCCGGCCTGGGCGTGCACGGCGTGCTGGCCCGCCGCAACGCCGTCATGGTGCTGGTCGGCGCCGAGCTGCTGCTGAACGCCGGTGTGCTGCTGCTCGTCACCACCGACCTCGCGGCCCGCGACGGCGGCGACCCGCTGCTGTCCGGCCAGGTCGGCGCGCTGTTCGTGGTCACGATCGCCGCCGCCGAGATCGGGCTCGCGCTCGCCGTCGTGCTCCTGCTGTTCCGCACCCGCGGCACCTCCGACGTGCGCGGCGCGCGCTCGCTCGGCGAGGCGGCGCGCCCGTCCGGCGAGCGGGGGGCCGCGTGAACGCGTCCGACGCCGCCGTCCTGCTGGTGCTCGCGCCGGCGCTCGCCGCCGTCGTC